>JAIOII010000987.1 GCA_019912685.1 Kofleriaceae bacterium | reverse complement strand
GTCCTCGAGCGCGCGCAGGTGCTCGTGCTCGTCGCGGAGCCGACGGACGGACTCGCGCTCCGCGGTCTCCGCCTTCAGCATGTTGATTGAGTTGCCGCCCATGCGCACGACCATGTCGGTGACGATCGTCAGCGCCTCGGGCGGGAGCTCGCCGCCGTTCGATTCCTCCAGGTTCCTGATGCGCGCGCGAGACGCTGCCGGTGGCGGCGGTGCATCTCGATCGAGCGCCTGAACTCGTCGACGGCGCGCACCTCGCGTGAGGGTTTCCGCCCGTCGAGCGGGACCTGGGTGCGGCGGGTGCCCGAGGTTCCTACGGGATTAGTTCTGTAGTCCTGTCCCCAACGGGATTACTTCCCAACGGGATTAGTTCCCAACGGGTTTAGTTCCGGTCTACTCCGTACGCAGCCACGATTTTCTCCAGTAATTCCGTTTCGGCCAGGTATGGGACTACGTCCGTGCTGTTCCGTAAATTCTGGCCAATTCCTGAGCAGCGTAGAAATTTATCAGCCGTAGTATTTGTCCGATTCGGCGTAGTCTGGATTCTAGAATTACAGAATAAGTCCGGTCGCTTGGGCACAGATCGCCCCTTGTCAGCGTCGGCGATCGTGGCTACGCTTGCGTCGTGATGGTCAGTGCGACCGTCACGGGGGGCGTGGCCACCCACGTCATCGATCAACCATCAACACGCAGGAGGTAAGCACGACAAGCATCGCGTCAACGTCACGACAGTCCCGCCCCGTCGAGGGGCACCACCGCCCGGTGCGCCGGGCACCCATTGACCACCTTCAAAGGAGGCCAGTGTCTTGAACCGTCACCACTAAAGGAAAAACATTATGCCTAGTCTCGAAACGCTCCTCATCCTCGCCGCCGTCTGCACCATCTGCGACTTCGCGCTGATCCTCATCGATCGCTTCAGGGGGCACGGGCAGAAGTAACGGACCTTCGGATCGAGTAATCACCTTCACGCCCCGGGGCCGGTAGGACCCGGGGCGTCTGAATTTTCGGCGTCCGGATCTCGGACACGTCCGGTGGGCCGGACACCCGTGGCCGGATATCGGACGCGGTCGACGGGGATCCACACACATGCGATCGGCACGGCGGGTGCTCAGCCGCTCATCATGACGATGATCGATTCGCTGCTCCTATCCGCCACCTTGCTCGAGTGCTCCGGCCGCGGCTGCGACCTCGACGATCCCGACGTCGACCGGCTTATCACCTTCTGGCTGCGGCGGTGTCGGGTCCGCGCCGTCGCCTGAACTACGTGTGCAGGCTGCAGCGCGGTGGGCGCTTCTTGTTCCGAAGCCCGATTGCGTCGAAGTCCCTCGGCGGCGCCCTCGGCAGGTCGTCGAACATCTTCCGCTCCGCGCATCGAGCGCACCAGCCCGGCCCTCCCCTCGCCCACGAGAGGAACAGGTCACCCGGATTGACCTCGTTCTTTGTGCACCACGAATACAGTGTCTGCCCACCGCTGTGGTGACCGGTGCCGCCGTCGAAGAATCCGAACATGTCCGCGATGAGGTCGCCGACGCGCGTGCAGAACCGCTTCGACCTGCCGGTGCACCCGCCGACGTAGAGGGGCTCGGCCCTCATCGTGGGAACACCCTTCCAGTCGTGTCGCGAGACCAGGTAGATCGCGTTGCACTGCGGCGGCCAGCACCGACTGGTCCACTTAACGTCCATCGAATTCTCGAGATACGTCCGTACGCGCTGCGGACGCCGCCAGATGAACCCCATGTCTCGAGGTTACATGAAGGCTCGATACGATCAGCGATCGATCAGCGCGGCCCACGCCTCGTCGGCGATCCTCGTCGAGTGCTCGCCCATCCGCCCCGCGAGCGCGTTCACCCGCGCCTGACACGTGAGGAGCGTCCTCAACGGATCGTCCGACGACAGCAGCCGCACGAGCTCGTCTCGCACGTCCTCCCATCCGTACCTGCCGTCGAGGAGATCGATCGCCCCGTGGCCGAGCCCGGACGCGAGGATCGCCACCGCGATCTCCAGCGCTACCTCCCGCCCGTCGACCGGTACGCCACCGTCACCCACCTTCGTTCCCCCCGCGTCCCGGTCGCCCCCTCGTCGACCGCCACCAACCCGGCCTCACCCCTAGACCTCATCCATCCGACCGACGGGCGACCACGCTCCAGTCGGGCCGCCTCGGCCGCCTCGTCGAGCCGCGGCACGCGCCGGTTATGCCAGCCGTGTCCGCCCGGCCACTTGATCACCAGGAGACGCGTGTTGCACCGGAGCTGCGCTGCCTCCGCCTCGCCGCGTGTCGGGTACGTGCTCCGCTTGCCGCAGCGTCCATCGCGACAGCGTCGGTACACGGCCTCAGTCCCCGCGGGCATTGATCCCACCCACCGTCGCGTCCACCGTGTCCCTGAACCCGAGGAGGAACTCGTCGAGCGCCCCCACCAGCGCCTGGTCGCGGTCCGCGTCCACCGGGGCCGACGTCGGCGCCGGCGCGGAAGCCCTCCTCGAACGCCCTGATCAGGACGAGGAGGACCGGGTCCCCGACGTTCCTCATCACGCCCCGCTGCCTCGGCTTCATGTCGGTACTTAGGTGGTCAGTCGGCCCGTCACCCAGACTGACGCGCTTCTGACATCATCCGCCTGTAGGCGCGCGCCAGCGAAACGCGCTCCTCACGACGGACCAGCCGCTCGGCCTCGCGGTCATCGTCGTACGAGGCGAGCACCAGCCCCGGGTGCGCGGACAGCCAGACGTCGACGAAGGCGGTCCCGTCGTCGTTCGCCACCGCGTCCACGTCGCCGTCGAGGATCTGGGCGAGGACGCGTCCGGAGACCAGCGCCCAGCTCGAAAGGCCCACGTCCTGTCCCGGCGAATCCACCGTGCCCGCCACGATCGTCGAGGCGGTGCCGGGGTTTGTCGTCTAGGGGTGGTCGCCCGCGGCCGGTGGCGGGGCCGTGGTGACACCGATGAGGTACAGGTCCGGACCGGGGCCGGCGCGGATTTTCTGCAGCTCCGTGTCGCGGCCCGACTCGACCCAACTCCTGATCGTGATGCGGTCGCGGTAGCGCGCGTTCTCGGGACGACGGAGACGCACCGCGATGCTGAGCCCGTGGTCCACGGGCCACCAGGTCGGTGCAGTGGACCATGTCCTCCTCGTCGGTGGCCTCGCGTATCGAGCCCAGCGATGCGAGCACCTCGAGCACAGCCGGCATCGCGGCGTCCGGCCACACCCGGTGTCGCCTGTAGTTCCTCGACATGAGGAAGGTAGTGGCGAGGCGGAGTTTCTCCGGTTCTTACCTCGTTTCTCCGATGTTGTTAGGAGTCGATAGGTTTGCGCGAGGAGATCTCCTCGATGGTCCGGGTGGCGTCGTCAGCGACACTCCGGCCAGACGACATCAGTAGGGCCACCTGGAGGATCTCGTCGTTCTCCTGACGGAACAGCAGTTCCCAGCCGCAAACCTCCGTCCCAGTATAATCGCCTGGTTGAGAGGGCGGCTGCCCGAACGAAATGGTTGACAGGATGGCACGGATTGTTAGGCAATGCGACACCATGTCATCGATTGGACCGACCTTCACTCCAATTTCGTAACTGGGTTACGTTTTGGGGATATGCTGTCACCAGCCAAGATGACGACTGTAAACCGTAAATCGGACTCGCGGCCGTAACTCGCTTCTTGACTATCGAATGGGGTGAGGGCCACACTGACCTGGCCTTGGAGACCCTTGCACAACGCCTCGCCCGCCTACACGGCGAGTTAGCCGAGTACGAGCGGGTCGCGGCCGATCGCCGCGCCGAGGCCGCGCGCCTCGAGCGCCACGCCGCGGACCGCCGCGCCGAGATCGCGAATCTGACCGCGTCCGCCGCGGCCACCCACCACAAGGTCAGCTTTCCGAACCATCCGCTAAATCAGCCGGTGAAGCCCACCGCATACGAGCGGCTCGTCGGCGTCCTCAAGACGCGCGAGCCGAGCCACGAGTGGTTCGAGACGCTGACGTTCGACTTCGGCAGCTCCTTCGCGCCGCCGGCGGCGCCGCCGTCGGAGGCGCCCTGCCGCGTGCGCTACTTCGGTGAGCTCGAGCCGACGGGGTACGTCACCACCATGGTCGTGAATCAGCCGTTCACGAAGGACGCCGAGCCGCCGAAGGAGTACGCGCTCAAGCTGCGGAAGCTGGCGTCGATCGACACGTCGACGAAGTTCTTCAAGACGGCGTCGATGATCGCGAAGATGATCACTCCGCTCACGATGGGCGAGCGCATCCTCCAGCTCGTCAACGAGGCGCCCGGCCGCACCTTCACCGTCGCCGAGATCGCCCACGCGCTCGGCGAGGGCGAGGACCGCATCCCCTCGCTGCGCGCGACCGCGGCGAAGCTGACCGAGGCCGGCAAGCTTGCCCGCGTCGGCGTCGGCAAGTACACGGCCGAGTTCGGCAAGCAGGAGGACCCCGACGCCCAGTGGCGGTAGGACCTAGACCTACACAACGGGTGGGGGAGGTACGGGACCGAGGCCCTTGGGCTGGTGTCCCGCGACGTTGGTCCCGCCGCGATCCTGTGTGAGATCGAAGGGTTCTAAATGCCTGAAGAAACTAGCAACACTTTTCTTGCCGCGGACTGCCAAATCGGCGAGAAACGAGGTCAACGAGGAACGCCAGTTTTTTTTGCGTGTCCTCCCCCGACCCGACAAGTTCCCCAGGAACTTCAACTCGCTAGAGGCGAAGAAAGGCTAGGTGCCACACCACGGAAACCACATAAATCCTGACTTCACCTATTCCTGCAACTGCTTCATCACCCGAACGGAGAAAACGGTGAGGAAACAGCACGTTACGGTGTCCGCGTCCCGAACAACCCCCAACCAAGGAGTCAGCCGCCATGAGCGACTCGAACGCCCCCCGCGACAAGACAACGCCGCCTTCCCGACCGATTGATCAGGAGGCGGCGCCAGGTGAGCCCAGCGATCCCGTGACTTTCCAGGGACCAGGATTGCAGCGCTCGACGGGTAGCATCTTGAATCGGTGCTGGGCCCAGGTCAAGTCGAAGGTTAAGCAGATGCCCGGGGGCGACCCCCGTCTGCTGATCCTTGCCGGACTGACGGTCATCGCGATGGTGATGGCCGCGAACGGCGACGGCAAGGCCGCGCTTGAGCACTACCCCTTCGCGGCCGGCATCGTCATGAAGCCCCCGCGTCGGCGCCCGTGAAGCCACCACCCGCCCCCGCTAAAGGGGCGGGTGTTCTCGACAAGCCGGAAGAAGCGGCCGCCTCATCGGGGCGGCCGCTTTGTTTTCGGCGTAAAGTCGGCATGGCGGCGAATGACCCGACCTTTCCGGCGGTCACATGATGGCCGACACTGCAAACCTCAGATAAGTAGACGTGCTCGCGCCCCCATTCCCCGCCGTGCGGTCGCAGGATGCCGCGAGCGGATAGATCGTCGCCGACGCGCTGAAGTGTCTCGCCGTCGCGGATGCGCTCGAACATCTCGACGACGATCAGCGCTTGTGTCGGATGCGGCGACCAGCCCGTGTGTCGGTCGTAGCTGTAGCCGAACGGCGTCGGTCCGGCCGGCTTCTTCCCTTCGGCGACCGCGGGGTCCTTACGGGCATTGATCGGCTCGGCGCGCTTGCGGTTCTCCTCGGCCGAGACGAGCGCCTGCATCGTCACGTACAACTCGCCGAGGAAGGAGCGCAGGTCCTGCTGACCGCCGCTCGGCGTGACGATGCTGATGCCGAGGCGCTGAAACGGACCGAGGATCTGCGCGCGCTCCTCGATGCTGTTCGTGCGGGTCAGGCGGTTGATGTCGAGCACCACAAGCACGTCGAAGCGCCTCGCCTCGGCGTCGCACATGAGGCGCGCGAAGCCGTCGCGCTTGGCGAGGCGACCGGTCTTGGCCGTCTTGCCGTCGTCGAGGTAGGTCTCGGTCAGCGTCCAGCCCTGTCGCTGGCGGAGGCGACCAGCGGCGCGGCGGCCGGCTCGGTCGGCGCGCGCTGCGAGCAGGCGGCGAGCCCGAGCCCGAGCCCGAGCCCGAGGTGTCCCCAGCCGATGCGTCCCATGCGAGGACAGTACGACGGGGCGCGGCCGGAAGGGCGGACACCTGCGTCCGGTGGGCCGGCCGGGTGTGTCCGGAATCCGGACGTTCGGCGCGACGATCCGCGAGGTTGCGCGTGGCACGCGGCGCGCAAGGGGCGGCGGGCAGGAGGAACGGATGTCGCAGGACAAGAAGCAGAAGGCGATCGCGGAAGCGATCAAGGTGATCCACAAGCAGTTCGGGTCGGGCTCGATCATGCGGCTCGACGGGAGCGAGACGCGCGAGGTGGAGGTGATCCCGACGGGATCGATCGCGCTGGATGTGGCGCTGGGGACGGGCGGGCTGCCGCGCGGGCGGATCATCGAGATCTTCGGGCCCGAGTCGAGCGGCAAGACGACCTTGACGTTGCACGCGATCGCGGAGGCGCAGAAGGCGGGCGGGGTGTGCGCGTTCATCGACGCCGAGCACGCGCTCGACACCGAGTACGCCAGGCGGCTCGGCGTGCAGCTCGAGGACCTGCTCGTGTCGCAGCCGGACTGCGGCGAGCAGGCGCTCGAGATCACGGATCAGCTCGTGCGCACGAGCGCGGTCGATCTGATCGTCGTCGACTCGGTCGCCGCGCTCACGCCGCGGGCGGAGATCGAGGGCGACATGGGCGACGCGCACATGGGCCTGCAGGCGCGGCTCATGAGCCAGGCGCTGCGCAAGCTGACGGCGATCATCTCGCGCACGCGCACGATCGTCATCTTCATCAACCAGCTGCGCATGAAGATCGGCGTGGTCTACGGCAACCCGGAGACGACGACGGGTGGCAACGCGCTCAAGTTCTACTGCTCGGTGCGGCTCGACATCCGCAAGAAGAAGGTGATCAAGCGGGGCGAGGAGTCGATCGGCAGCGAGGTGCGGGTGAAGGTGGTGAAGAACAAGCTCGCGCCGCCGTTCCGCGAGGCCGAGTTCGAGATCCTGTACGGCACGGGCGTCAACAAGCTGGGCGAGCTGGTCGACACGGCCGAGAAGCTCGGCATCGTCGAGAAGGCGGGCGCCTGGTACTCGTACGAGGGCGCCAGGCTCGGCCAGGGCAAGGACAAGGTGCTCGCGCACCTCGACGACAACCCCGCGCTCGCCCAGCAGCTGCGCGACGTGCTGGTCAAGCAGGCCAAGCTCGCCACCGCGGGCGCCGGCGCCGGCGGCGCCGGCAGCAACGGGGTCGCGTCGTGAGGGCGGTGCGTGCCGACCAGGCGCTGCCCGGCACGGTGGGCCCCACGGTCGCGCAGCTCCTCGCCGAGGAGCTCGTCACCGAGATGGTGCGCCGCCAGATCGACGTGATCGGCCTGCTCGAGCTCGAGCGCGAGGTGTTCGAGTCGGTCGGCGGCATCGCCGATGACCTGGGCGCGAGCCCGCAGACGATCCCGGCGGCGGCGCTCGCCGCGACGCTCATCGACCAGGCGTTCAAGAAGGTCGAGGCCGAGTGGCGCCAGCAGCGGAACCTGTGCTCGACCGACGAGTGCGTGTGCTGCGCGATGGAGCTCGCGTCGCGCGAGCGCCGGCGCAACCGCCGCGGCGGCGCGGGCGAGGGAGGCGAGGCGTCATGAGCGCGCGCGACGATCGCCCCATCGTGCGGCTCCCGCGCGAGCTGTGGTCCGCCCACGACCTCGGCCGCAGCACGCCGCTCCGCACCCGGCCCGCCCCGCGCGGGCGCAAGCTGGCGCGACCGCCGGCGGCGCCGTCGGAGGTCGCGGCCGAGCCGACCTTGCCGCTGGCCATCACCGAGCTCTGGGACCTGCGCCGCCTCGGGCTCTTCGACGACGACGGCCGCTCGCCGCCGAGCTGGCACGACCGCTGAGGAGGGTGTCATGACCGAGACGATCGAGTGGAACGACGCGACGTGGAACCCGGTGCGTGGCTGCACGAAGGTGTCGCCCGGCTGCGACCACTGCTATGCCGAGCGCATCGCGCTGCGGCGACGCGGCATCCCCGGCGATCCGTACGAGCTGGGCTTCGTGCCGCGCGAGGTCCCCGACAACCTCGACCAGCCGCTGCGCTGGAAGCGGCCACGCCGCGTCCTCGTCGCGTCGATGGGCGACCTGTTCCACGAGGACCTCGACGCAGGCTTCGTGCGCCAGGTGTTCGAGACGATGCTCGTCGCGCAGTGGCACGTGTTCCAGGTGCTGACCCGACGCCCGGAGCGCATGCGCGCGCTGGTGCGCGGCCTGCCCCGCGAGCTCGCGGATCAGCCGCACATCTGGATGGGCGTGTCGGTCGAGGATCGCGCGCACGGCGTGCCGCGCATCGACGCCCTGCGCGACGTGCCGGCCGCCGTCCGCTTCGTCTGCTTCGAGCCGCTGCTCGAGGACCTGGGCGAGCTCGAGCTCTCCGGCATCCACAGCGTGGTGGTCGGCGGCGAGAGCGGCCAGGGCGCGCGCCCGATGCGCGCCGAGTGGGTGCACGCGATCCGGCAGCAGTGCGAGGCGCAGGGCGTCGCCTTCTTCTTCAAGGGCTGGGGCGGCCCGCGCCGCGAGCTTACCGGTCGCCTCCTCGACGGAAGGATGTGGGAGGAGCTGCCCTTGGCCGCCGGCGCCGTCGAGGATTCGCCGTGGCCAGCGTGATCCCGCCCCGGTACAATCCGGGCATGACGGTCGGGCGCACGAAGGCGACGTACGCGGACGTCCTCGCCGCGCCGGAGCACAAGGTAGCCGAGGTGCTCGATGGCGAGCTTTATCTGTCCCCGCGTCCCGCGCCGCGACACGCGCTCGCCCACACCGTGCTGGGGAGCTTGCTCGGTCCGCCCTTCCATATGGGCCGCGGAGGCCCGGGCGGCTGGTTGATTCTCATGGAGCCCGAGCTCCATCTCCACGATGACATCGTCGTGCCCGATCTCGCAGGATGGCGCATCGAGCGAATGCCGCGCCTTCCGAAGGAGGCGTTCTTCAGCGTGGCGCCCGACTGGGTGTGCGAAGTGCTGTCGCCCTCGACCCGACGCATCGATCGCGTGCTCAAGCGGCCGATCTACGCCAAGAATGGCGTCGGACACATGTGGCTCGTCGACCCGCTCGACCGTTCGCTCGAGACGCACAAGCTGATGCGCGAACACTGGCTCTGGCTCGGCGTCGGTGTCGACAACGAACGCGTTCGGGCTGAACCGTTCGACGCGATCGAGCTCGAGCTCGGGCCCCTGTGGGAGACCGCGCCGCCGGCCCCTGCCGACCCGGCGCCACCTCCGTGACGAAGGGTCCGCCGCTGGCTCCGCACCGCCGCCGGCTCGCGCGCGCCGGCTGAGTTGCCGCAAGTTGCCTGGCCGGGAGTGGCGCGAAAAACACAGAATGGTCGCATGCGCCGCATGCGGTGGTTGGCCCTTGTCACGTGCACGGCGGTGGTCGGCGCCTGCGCTCCCTGCGATCGCACGTTCCAGGTCGACGTGTACGAGAATGCGACCATCGACGTCGCGCTCGCGAGCTACGCTGGCGGGCCGTACGTGATGTGGAGCGTCGGCCCCTTCCTGGGCGACGGCGAGGGCGACGTGTTCATCCGCCGTCTCGGTGGACGTACCGTCCGCCTGTCCGATCGCGTCGCACGCGTCACGCTCGGCCGAACCGCCGACGGCTTGCTCGCGTGTCGCGAGGGGTACGAAGACACGCGGTGCGAGGTGCTCGACTGGCGGCTCGACGTCGCGCAGCCGGAGCAGGTCGTGGATCTGCAGGGCATCATCGAGTTCGTCGTGTTCGATGATCAGCTCCACGCACTCGTCGCCACGTACCCGGTCGGCACCAGCCTGGTGCCGATCGCTTCCGATGGCACGCCGACCGGAGGTCCCTGGCGCCGGACGTGCACCTCACCGATGCTCCCCGTCGTCGCCTCGAACCGGATCGCGTGTTTCTTCTATGCCGATAGCTCGGGCGAGACCGCGGTGGAGCTGATGGACACCGAAGGGCGCAGCCGGTACGTCGTCGTCGGAGAGGGCGGAGGCTCGACCGGCGCCGCCCGGGGCGATGACATCCTCGTTGCTTGGCGTGGGTGTGATCGCACATGCACTCGCGTGCTCCACGGCGATGGGACGATGGGGCCGATCCACTCGCTGCCCGACCCGGTCGCGCGCGTCGTCGCGACCGGTAACGGGTACGCCGCGCTGTGGCCCGAGGACATCGGCACCACCGCTTATCCAAGGGGGCCCACGTACGCGCGCCTGCTCGACCGCGAGGGTGCTCCGCGAGAAGAGGCCGACCTGACCGGTCCCTCCGGGTACGAGTACGAGGTCTTCGGTGCCGTCGCGACCGACGATGGCTTTGCGGCGGTGTGGTCGGTCGACGACCCGGTCGAGCGGGGGCCCTCCAGCCTCCACGTCTACCAGCGCTGCGACGACTGACGCGCCGGCGCGCGCGATTCTCACGTGGGGCGCGTCGGCGTCTTCGCGAGCGCCTCGATCATCGCGACCGCGTCGGCGCGCGAGCCGACGAGGCGGACGACGCCGGGGACGATGATCGCGATCTCGTCGCCGCGGTGCTCGATCGTGATGTCGACCTGGCCGAAGCGGCGGCGCTCCGTGATGTCGGGCGGACGCATGGGCGGCGCGGTGCTCGGCAGGTCGCGCGCGACGCCCGGCTGCGTGCCTGCGGGGATCACGACGACGGGGAGATCGCGCTCGGTGACGCGGTGGTCCTTGGCGGCGAACGCGTCGCGGATCGCCGTCTCGGAGCCGGTCCCGCCAGGACGCCGCCGGATCAGACGGTACGTACGATCGTCGGACACGAGATCCAGCGTAGAGAATCGCGAGCGATCTGAGAATCCCCTTAATGAGGTGAGGACCGTTTCAGCCGATGACAGGTTCTCACCGGGCGCGCGACGACCTTCACAGGAGCGCGGCGACGGCGGCGAACGCAACGATTCCGAGCGCCGACGCGAGCGCCGAGACGCCGGCCAGACGCCACGCGCGATCGCCTGGAGCACGATTCGCGGGTGCACGGTTGACCGGCTCGAGCGCAACGGCGGTGGCCGCCGCTACGATCCGCGCAGACTCGGCGTCACCGGCGCACCGCGGACATCGCCGCTCGGCAGGAAACACCGCGATGCAGGTCCGGCAGATCGCGTAGGCGGAGACGCTCATCGGTGTCATCAACGCACGGCGCGGCGGAGGGATTTCCCCAACCCTGTCAGGGTGGTGTAAGCGCTTCACCCACCACGTCGATGCTGCGCGGCAAGAGCAGCCAGAAGCGTCCGGGGCCGCCCATCCGGCCGGCGATCTCGGCGGCGTCGGCGTCGTCTCCCCAGTAGATGTCTCCGCGCAGCGGTCCGAGGATGCCGCCGCCCGTGTCCTGCGCGATCAGAAGGTGTCGCCACGGCGCGGTGCCGGTGCGGCCCGGCACCGGCGCGTCGGTCTCGACCCAGATCGGTGTCGAGTGCGCGATGTACGCGCGATCGATCGCCATCGATCGCCGTGGCGTGAGGAACACCCCCTGCGAGCCGCGCGCGCCCGGCCGCTTGCGCACCGCGAAGAACACCTTGCTCGGGTTCAGGTCCATGATCTCGTCGACGCGATCGGGGTTCGCCTCGAACCACGCGCGGATCCCTTGCATCGTTCCCTGCCCCGGCTGCAGCTCGCCCATCTCGCGCAGGAGCTTACCGACGCCCTGGTAGGGCTGCCCGTTCTTGCCGGCGAACTCGAGCCACACGGTGCGGCCGTCGTCGAGGCGCACGCGCGCCGAGCCCTGGATCTCGGCGAACAGGAGATCGACCTTGTCGTCGCACCAGAGGAGCTCGAGCTTCTTGCCGTCGAGCGCGCCCTTCCGGATCTCGGCGCGGGTCGCGTACGGCACGACGTCGCCGGAGGTCTTGTCGAGCCGTCCCCACACGCGGCGGCCGCGCGCGTCGTCGACGAAGCCGGTGAGATCGACCGAGACGAGGTCGGGCGGCCGCCCGTACACCGGCACCTGGTAGCGACCGCGGCGCGTGCGCGACGCGCGGATCTCGGCGACGTAGTAGCCGGTCAGCTTGGCGACGTCCGAGGCGTTGTTGGACGCCGCGTACGGCACGAGCTCGCGCTCGAGCATCGCGCGCGCCGCGCGGTGATCGCCGGCTCGCACCTTCGCCGCCGCGGCGCAGAGCGCGCGCCAGTCCGCGGCGGTGCCGCCGTACGGCGCGACGCCGAGGTGCTCGTGGTCCTGCTTGCGCGCGAGCTTCGCGCACGACGCGAGGAGCGCCGGTAACACCTCCGCCGTCGTGTCGTCCTTCCAGCCGGGCACGTC
>JAIOII010000986.1 GCA_019912685.1 Kofleriaceae bacterium | reverse complement strand
CCTCGCCCTCGGCGCGCTCGTCGCCGCTGCCGTGGTCGCGGTGCCCGGCCGACTTCACCCGGCGCGGGTGATCGCGCTCGTCGCGCCCGCCGTCTCGGCGACGATCGCCGCGGCAATTCTCACCCGGTTGCCCCTCGCGCTCGTCGGCGGGCCGCCCGCGCGCCTCCCCCTTGCGACGGCCTGGACGCAGATCCTCGTCGCCGCGGTGACGCCGATGTTACTCGTCGGTGTCGCGCTCGCCGGTGCCCACCTGTCCGGGAGACGGACGTCCGGCAACCGGACGCCAACGTCCGGAGGGTCGGACCAAGCTGTCCGCCGCCCGGACAGCGGGTAGCGTGCGCTCTCGCCACGCACGCCGGGCCTCCCGAAAGAGTGTCCGGCGCTCCGGATCACCTGTGCGAAACCCCCGCCGGAGGACCCAGTTATCCACAAGACTCGAGCCCCCAAGCGGCTGAATCAGCACGCCGAACCTTCAGCGCCGAGCCGCTTGTGGAGAACCTGTTGTTTGTGTGTGCCGGCCGCTTCCGGAGCGCCGCATCATTCGCGACTTGAGTAGGATATGTCACCCCGGACGACGCCACTGTGACGCCCGCGCACGGCGGCGATCCCCCTGAACAGGTGACCAGGCCCCAAGCCATGATAAGGAAGCCCTGGATGGCCTCCCGGTTCCGCGGCGCGCTCGCCGATGCGGAAACGCGATGGCGCTGGCTCGCGCTGGCGCTCGTCGGCTGCGTCCTCGTGGCCTCGAGCGTCGCTCTGTTCGTGGGCGAGGACGGCCAGGGCCGCCCGGTGGCGCGGCCGTACGCGGACGCACCGTACTACTACGCGTGGGCGCCCACGCTCTTCCTGGACCACGACGTCGACTTCACGAACCAGTACCGGGAGACGAAGAACTGGTACCGCTTCGGCGTCACGCCCACCAGGAAGCCGGCCAACGTCTTCGGGGCGGGGCCCGGCATCCTCTCGGCGCCGGCCTTCCTGCCGGCGCACGCCGCCGCGGTGGTGAGCGGCGAGCGCGAGGACGGCTTCTCGCGGGTCGAGCTCGTCGCGACCATGTGGCTGTCCGTCCTCCTGTCGGTGACGGCGCTCGTGTTCCCCTACCGCATCGCCGCGCGCCGGCTCGGCGCGCGCGGCGCCGGCCTGGCGGCCGCGCTCCTCGTCTTCGCCGCGGGCCCGGTCGTCTACTACGCCGTGCGCCAGCCCGGCTACGCGCACCCGTTCGCGACCTTCTTCGCCGCGTGGTTCGTCGACGCGTGGGACGCCTCGTTCGATCGGCGGCGCACGTCGTCGACGGCGGCGAACGCGAAGCAGAGGCCCCAGGTGGCGAGCTGCGGCCGCGCGAGCACCGCGAGCCCGAACGCGGCGCCGAGCAGCATCCACGTGCGCGCCGTGCGCCGCCGATCGAACGAGGCGTCCCACGCGTCGACGAACCACGCGGCGAAGAAGGTCGCGAACGGGTGCGCGTAGCCGGGCTGGCGCACGGCGTAGTAGACGACCGGGCCCGCGG
>JAIOII010000985.1 GCA_019912685.1 Kofleriaceae bacterium | reverse complement strand
TCGCAACCGGCGCCGTCGCATGCGCCGCCGGCGTCGGGTGGCAGCAAGCCCGGCGAGGCCGACGAGGAGATCCGTCGCCTGCGCCGCCGGCTCGAGCAGCTCCAGGCCGAGCTCCGCGTCTATCGCGGCGGCAAGGTCGGCGCCGAGAAGGCGCGCAAGATGGAGGACCTCGAGAACGACATGGCGATGATGGAGGTCGAGGTCGAGAAGCTGCGCACGCGGGCGAAGGAGCTCGAGGACCAGATCGCGCGCGAGGGCGGCAGCGTGAAGGTGCAGCGCGCCGTCGAGATCCGCGGCAAGGCCGCCGAGATCGTGACCTCGCTCAACGACGTCCTGTCGAGCCTGCGCATCGAGGTGATGGCGGCCGAGGGCGAGTTCGATCAGTACTCGCACACGATCCCGCGCGCCTCGTTCGAGCTCATCCGCCAGTCGATGAAGGAGGCCGCCTCCAACGTCGATCAGGCCCGCGATCTACTCCGCCAGCTGCGCGAAGTCGCCGGTTAGTCGCCATGTCGACCTGGCTCATCACGGGCGCGGGGCGCGGCATCGGGCTCGAGATGGCGCGCCAGCTGCGCGCGAGAGGCGACGACGTCATCGGGACGGTGCGGGATGCCGGCAAGGCAGAGGGATTGCGGGCGATCGGCGCGCGCATCGAGGTGTGCGACGTCGCGGAGCCGGCGGCGATCGACGCGCTCGGCGAGCGGATGCGCGGCCAGGCGATCGACGTGCTCGTCAACAACGCGGGGATCGGACGCTTCGGCGGCGCGGTGAAGGACCTGACCGCCGAGGAGCTGCACCGCTACATGGCGGTGAACGCGATCGGGCCGATCCTCGTCGTGCGCGCGCTCCTGCCCTGCCTGCGCGCCGGCAGGCAGAAGAAGATCGCGTCGATCACGAGCCTCATGGGATCGATCGCCGACAACGGCAGCGGCGGCGCGTACGGCTACCGCTCGAGCAAGGCGGCGCTCAACATGCTGAACGCGAGCCTCGCGCTCGAGCTACGCGGCGACGGCTTCACGTGCCTCGTGCTCAACCCCGGCTGGGTGCAGACCGACATGGGCGGCCCGCGTGCGCCGACGCCCGTCGACGTGAGCGTGCGCGGCCTCCTCGCCGTCATCGACGGCGCGACGCCCGACGTCAGCGGCCGCTTCTTCGATCACGACGGCAAGCCGCTGCCCTGGTGACGCTCAGCCGGCCTTGGCCGGGATCCAGTCCAGGCCGAACCAGAAGACGCCGTGGGCGAGGGTCAGGAGGAACGCGAGCCAGAGCGTCGCGCGCACGCCGTCGATCACGAGCCACTTCTTCTTCTCGGTGATCCGCAGCGTCGCGACGAGGAAGCCGAGGTTGATGAGGAGCGGCATCGCGAACCAGGCGGCGCCGAACGTGGCGAGGTCGAGCACCGGCTCGAGCAGCCAGTACATGCCGACGTTCATGACCCCGAAGAGGCCCGCCACGAGCGGGATGGCCCAGCGCGGCTCGATCTTGATCTTGGGGTTCTTGCGGGCGGCGACGAAGAACACCGCCATGAACCCCAGGAGGCGGATACCGAGCTTCAGGAGGAGCCAGGTCATGGAGGGGAGGATGGCAGGTAACGGCTTGATGTGCCAGGGATGTCGCGGGGATCGGCGCACTCCCGTGATAGTTGTCGACATCCAGTTACATTTGTTTGGACATTTGTACCTAGACGATTACATTTGTATCCATGAGCCGTTCGAGCAGTCAGACCCCCAGCCGCCGACGGCGCCGCGAGATGTTTCTCGGGCTGACGGGACTGGCGGCGGCACTTGCGGCTCTCCCCCTCCCCACC
>JAIOII010000102.1 GCA_019912685.1 Kofleriaceae bacterium | reverse complement strand
GGTCGGCGCGCCCTCGGTGGCGAGCAGCGCGTCGATCACCGCGCGCTCGCCGCTCGCGATCTGCGGCGGCGTCGCGCGGACGGCGACGACGCGGTCGTGGTCGAGGTACCAGGGCTGGTCGACGTCACCGGCGCAGGCGACGAGCGCGAGGGCGCCGAGGACGGCGGCGGCGGCGGCGGCGGTCCTCACCACACACCTCGCAGGCCGAGCGACGGGATGATCGGCAGCGACTTGAACGCGATCTGCTCCGAGTAGTCGTAGGAGTAGAAGTAGGTCACGACGCTCTCGTTCATGTAGACGTTCTGGACGTCGAGGAAGCCGGTCAGGGCGATCGGCCCGACGCTGCGCGTGTAGTCGACGCGCAGGTCGAGCTGGTGATGGATCGGCGCGCGCGCCGAGTTCACCTCGTCGTAGACCGGGATGTAGATGTTGCGATCGCTCTCGAACACGGCGCCCATCACCGGCGTGAAGGGCAGGCCGGAGTAGAGCTGCCAGCGGGCGCCGAGCTGCCAGCGCCCCTTCTGCCAGCTCGCGGCCGCGTTCATGCTGTGCGGCTGGTCGTAGCTGAACAGGCGCTCCGGGGCGCCGGGGCGATCGACGCGCGTCGAGTGCGAGTAGGAGTACGAGAGCCAGGCGAACCAGGGGCCGCCGCGGTACGTCGCGAGCAGCTCGGCGCCGGTGGTGGTGCCGCGGCCCTCGTTGCCGAGCGAGCCGTCCATCATGCGCGTGATGAGGCGGTTGCGATCGATGTAGTAGGTCGACGCCTGCACGCGGATGCCCTCGCGCGGCTGGTACTGGAGGCCGAGGATCGACTGGAGCGAGCGCTCCGACCGGAGCCCCTCCTCGAGGTTCTCCGACTGGTACTCGGGCGGGCGGCGGAACGCGCCGGCGGAGAGCCGCACCGTCCACGGCCTGGCGACCTTGATCGACACCTCGCCGCGCGGCTGGAGCGCGAACTCCTGGGGGCGGCCGAAGTACTCGGCGCGGAGCCCGGTCGTGAGCCGGACGCGCTCGTCGAGGCTGGCGGCGAGCGCCGTCCACGCCGTGTAGTCGTGGATCCAGATCGCGCCCTCGAACGTCGTCGCCACGTCCTCGGGATCGAAGGGTGGAGGTGGCTCGCCCTCGCGCACCTCGACGGGGAGCGCGAGGTCGACGGAGTTGCGGCCGATCTGCGCCTCGGCGCCGAAGCGCCACACGACGTCCCGGAGGCCGTCGAGGTCGGCGAACGTGCGCGTGACCTCGGCGCGGGGCGTCACCGTCGGCTGGCGGACGTCGATCTTCTGGAAGATGCCGGCCTCGAAGACGAACTGCTGGAGGAGCCCCGAGAGCGCGAGGTTCGCCGACCAGGGGCCGTCGTAGTACTTCGCCCCGGCGGTGAGGCGGAGGAAGCGGGTGTTGTTGTAGAAGCGCTTGGTCTGCTGCTCGGAGTCCTTGGTGGCGTAGAGCTCGAAGGTGTCGTTGGTGCCGACGCTCGACACGAAGAGCCGCCAGCGCGCGTTGAGCAGGTGGTCGATGCGGAGCTGCTCGTCGTAGTAGCTGGGGACGGTGGTGAGCGAGAGGTCGACGCTCTCGGGGATGAGCGACGGCAGGACGAAGTCGATCGTCGAGCGGCGCAGGCCGAACATGTAGCGCGTGCGCTTGCCGATCGGGCCCTGCGCGAGCAGGCCGCCGTCGATCATCGACAGCTCGGTCTGCGTCGAGCGGTCGTCGGCGCCGCCGCGGGTGGTGAGCGCGACGATGCCGGAGCTGGCGCGGCCGTACGCGACGTCGTAGCCGCCGGGGATGAACTCGAGCGACGCGATCGCGTCGGCGGGCACGACCGCGCGGAAGCCGATGTTGTGGAAGAGGATCGGGACCTCGAAGTCGTCGATGAGGACCTTCGAGTCCTGCGGCGACGCGCCGCGGATGACGACGCCGGAGTAGCCGAGCGGGATCTGGAGGTTGACGACGCCCGGCATGACGGTGAGCGCCTTGACGACGTCGCCGCCCGCGCCGGGGACGCGCTGGAGCTCGGTGCGATCGAGGGTGGCGGCGCCGGGGGTCCTGGCCGGGGCCTCGCCCGACATCTCGATCGTCTCGGTGGCGGTGCCCTCGGGGAGGAGCACGACGTCGTCGAGCTGCGTGGTCGTCACCGGCCAGACGGCGAGGTCGAAGCCGCGCTTCTCGAAGAGGAGCGCCGCGCCGATCGGCGCGTCGATCGCGTAGGTGCCGTCGGCGCCGGTGGTCACCTTGATGTCGGTGCCCTCGATGGCGACGGTCGCGCCCGCGACCGGGTTGCCGGCGGCGTCGGTGACGCGACCGGAGACCTTGCCGGCCGTCTCCGGGG
>JAIOII010000984.1 GCA_019912685.1 Kofleriaceae bacterium | reverse complement strand
GCCGAGGTCGTCGATCGAGAGCGGGATCACGCCGGCGCTCACCTTCCGGTCACTCCGGCGCCCCGGCGAACCGCGGCGGACGCTTCGCCTTGAACGCGGCGTGCGCCTCCGCGAAGTCGCCGTGCTGCATGCACAGGGCCTGCGCCTGCGCCTCGGCCTCGATCGCCTCGCCGAGGTTCATACACGCCTCGCTCTCGAGCATCTGCTTGGTCATCGCGTGCGCGAACGCCGGCCCCGCCGACAGCTTCGCCGCCCACTCCTGCGCCATCGCGCGCGCGGCGTCGCCGTCGGGCACGACGCGGTTGACGAAGCCGATCGCGAGCGCGCGCTCGGCGTCGAACACCTCGCCGAAGAACAGGATCTCCGACGCGTGCGCGAGCCCGACGAGACGCGGCAGGAGGTACGTCGCGCCCATGTCGGCGCCGCACAGCCCGACCTTGGGGAAGATGAACCCGAACTTCGCGCCGGCCGCCGCGATGCGCAGGTCGCACGCCGCCGCGATCACGGCGCCGGCCCCGACCGCGACGCCGTTCACCGCGGCGATCACCGGCCGCTTGCACCGGCGGATCGCGGCGATGAGCCGCCCCGTCGCGCGCGTGAACGCGAGCAGCTCGGGTGTCGGCTTGCCGAGGAGGTGGTGGATGATGTCGTCCTGATCGCCGCCGGAGCAGAAGCCGCGGCCGGCGCCGGTGATCACCACGGCGCGCACGACCTCGTGCCGATCGAGGTCCTCGAAGACCTCGGCGAGCTCGCGGTAGATCTCGAACGTGAGCGCGTTCAGGCGGTCGGGGCGGTCGAGGGTGATGGTCGCGACCCCGCGATCCAGGTTCAGCCGGAACGATCGCGGTGTGGGCAGCTCGGACATGTCGCGGGTTTATCACGGTGGGGCTCCGTTCCCGCGTTGGGGAACCGGTCCCCAGGCCACTCGAGCTTCCGACGCGAAGCGCGCGAAATCACGGACACCCTCCGAGCCCTCCCGGGATCGGGAGCCGGCCCGGGCCTTGCTCTTTCTCCCGACGTGTCGACGCCGGCCCCCCAGATCACCTCCACCACCAGCCCGCAGACGTTCGCCGACCGGTTCTGGGCCATCGCGCCCGGCCCCGAGAGCACGGACGTCCCCGAACCGCTGCACACGATCGTCATCGTGCGCCACTTCCTCGCCGTCCTCGACGGGCTGCAGCAGGGGCCGCGCAAGCTGGTGCCGGCGCTGGGCACGATGCTGCGCGCCGCCGAGGTCGACGGCTGCGTGTCCTACGCGTCGCCCGAGCAGCTGAACGGCGAGCCGCTCGACACACGGTCGGTCGTGTTCTCGCTCGGCGTCGTCCTGTTCGAGCGCCTCGCCGGCCGCCACCCGTTCGGCGCCGAGAACAACCGCCCGCGACGCATCACGCGCATCCAGCGCGGCGAGATGGGCTCGGGCGTGAACAGCTTTCCGACGATCGCGGGCAGCGTGCGCTCGGTGCTCGTGCGCGCGATGAACCCGTTCCCCGAGGAGCGCTGGCCCGATCTACGGCCGATGCGCGACCTGCTCGCGCAGTTCCTCACGAGCGACGCGCCGCCGCCGCGGCTGCCCGGCACGAGCACGGAGGGCGAGCTGCAGCCCGAGTCGACGCGCGTCGTCCGCCGCGCGACCGACTTCGGTCGCGAGCTGATGGAGGTGGTCGCCAAGCACGATCGCGGCGAGACGACGCCGCGCCCGTTGCGGCCGGCGACGTGGTCGGGCGATGCGCAGCACCCGCGCTCGAAGCGCCCGACGCCGCCCCCGACCCCGAGGATGGGCATCACCGTGCTGCGGCCGCCGGCGCCCAAGGAGCTCGTGCCCGCGCTCGACGAGGCGTCGACGTCGGACAGCGCGATCACGCGCATCGACCCGGGGCGCATCGATCCGCTCGCCGCGACCGTGCGCTTGCCGATGCCCGAGCTCGCCGACGCCGCCGACAGCGAGGCGTCGATCACCGCGCCGCTCTCGCCCACCGAGATCGCGGCGACCAAGCCGGCGCCACCGACGATCACCGCGACCGTCCGCCCCCTCTCCGAGCCCGTCCCCGATCTCCGCGTCGCCTCGCGCTCGAAGACGCTCGTCGTCGCGCTGGCGAGCGCCGC
>JAIOII010000983.1 GCA_019912685.1 Kofleriaceae bacterium | reverse complement strand
CACGCCGACGGTGATGGAGAGGGCGCGCCGGGTCACCCGACGGTGATATCACGCACGCTGGCGCGGATCCGTGCGAACCTGGATGAGATGAAGCGACCCGATGCCGAGCCAGTGGATCGCTGGACGCACGCGGGGGGCGACCTCGAGAGCGCGGTGCGCGCGATGGCGGCGTCGGCGCGGCTCGGCGCCTACCTCGAGCTCCGCATCGAGCCGCTCGGCACGTTCGTCGCCGGCGATCTCGCCTCCGACGTGCGGGCCGCATGGGACGCGCTCGTGCCCAGGCTGCCGCCGGGGTCGGTCGCGCGGCGCGAGGGCTGGTTCTCGCTCGGGGCGGTGGTGCCCGGCGATCCGATGGCGCTCGTCGACATCGCGCGCGACGTGATGCGGGTGCTGCGCGAGCGCAAGCGCGTGCCGCCCTACCGCGCGGCGGCGGTCCTGTGCGAGGTGCTGCGCGATGATCCGGAGGCGGCGCTGCAGGTCGACGTCACGGCCGCGCTCGAGGACGTCGAAGGCGACGCCGTCGGCTGGGGCATCCCGCGGCGCGTCGGCATGGGGCTGCGGGCGGTCGACTGCGACGTCGACTGGATCGGGCTCGAGGGCTGAGCGGGCGCGGGCGCGCGGAGGGCGCGCGGAGCATCACGCGCGGAAGAGCGTCTTGAAGAACCGTTCGGGGCTGGCGAGGAAGTCGCGCGTGATCAGGTAGTGCTCGGTCTCCTCGTAGGTGATGGCGCGCGGCGCGCCGCCGTCGAGGCTGTAGATGAGCGCGCCCGGGTAGCCGAGCAGGATCGGCGAGTGCGTCGCGATCACGAACTGGGAGCGGTGGTGCTCGACGAGGTCGTGGATGATGGCGAGGAACGCGAGCTGCCGCGTCGGCGAGAGCGCGGCCTCGGGCTCGTCGAGGAGGTAGAGGCCATCGCCTCGGAACCGGTGCTGCGCCAGCGCCAGGAAGGACTCGCCGTGAGACTGTTCGTGGAGGGAGACGCCGCCGTAGCTGTCGATGATCGGCGGCCCACCGCCCTCGGCGTCGAGGCGCTCGATCTCGGTGCCGACGTTGAAGTAGCTCTCGGCGCGGAGGAAGAAGCCGTCGCGCTCGCGTGTGGGCCCGCGCACCGCGCGGAGGTAGCGATGGAGATCGGACTCCGAGCGCCGGGTCGCGAAGCGGAAGTTCTTGGTCCCGCCCTCGGCGTTGAACCCGGCGACGACGGCGATCGCCTCGAGCAGCGTCGACTTGCCGGAGCCGTTCTCGCCGACGAGGCAGGTGACCCTGGGATCGAGCGGCAGCTCGTCGAGCGCGCGGATCGCCGGGATCGAGAACGGGTACGGCGAGAACGACGGCACGCGGTCGCGCTCGAGCCGGACGGCGCGGAGGTAGCGGGAGGACAGGAGCGCGGCGCCGGACGTGTCGTCGCCGCCGCCGCGGCCGCCCCGCGAGCTCGATGATCCCCGGCGCACCATGGCGCGACTGTAACGGATCGGAGACCACGCCACACGACGCTACTCCTTCACCCTCTCCCCCTCGGTACCGGATCCACTTCGGCGGGAAATGCATCCTGGTGCGAAGGGGAGCGTCGCTGACGAGTAGCGACACTTTTGCTGTGCCGATGAGGGGTGACATTTTCGCTGTGCTACGACACCAGCGTCGATTTCAGTTGACGCACTTCGCGCGTGCGCACGACGCGCGACCGAGAACCGTCATCGGATCGCCTCCAGGAGGCGTTCTCCTCGCCTCTCCCGAACGAACGCACCGTCGACGAAAAAAATCGCGTCGGCACCCCTGATCGTCGCGCTACGGGCACGCCATCGAGCCGAAAAACCTCGTGGTAATGGTGGCGAACGCGGAGGAGGGAACATGTTCGACGAGGAGCGGAGTGAGGAGTGCGGCAGCGCGGACCAGGTGCAGGTGCGCGTGCCGACGCCGGCACAGGACCGCGCCGCCCACGTGGGCGACGACTGGCGCGCGGTCGATCGGCAGGTTCGGCGGCTCGCGGCGCGGCGGTCGGCGCTCGACGCGGAGGAGGCGCGGCTGCTCGTGATCGCGCGACGGCTCGAGATCCACAAGCGGCTCGGCTTCGGGTCGTTCGACGAGTACCTCGAGCGTGCGCTCGGCTATGCCCCGACGACCGGGCGCGACCGCGTGCGCGTGGCGGAGGCGCTCGAGGCGCTGCCGGAGACGCGGCTCGCGCTCGCCGAGGGCACCGTGTCGTTCTCGACGGTCCGCGAGCTCACGCGGGTCGCGACGCCGGCGACCGAGGTGGAGTGGCTCACGCACGCCAGCGGCCTGACGGTGCGCGAGGTGGAACAGTCCGTCCGTGGCCGGCGCCGCGGCGATCGCCCGACGGAGCGACCGGATCCGGACCTCGAGCCGCGCATCCTGCGCATGGAGGTGCCGCCGCAGACGTACGCGCTGTTCCTCGACGCGCGGCGGCGGCTCGAGAAAGAAGTCGGGCATCCGATGAGCGACGCCGAGTTCCTCGCCGTCGCCTGCCGCGCCGTGCTCGGCGGCGGCGCGACCGACGACGGCACTCCACGCACCAACCTGCCGCCGCACCAGGTCGCGATCGTCGTCTGCGACGAGTGCAAGCGCGGCTGGCAGGACGTCCCCGGCCGCTCCGTCGAGCTCTCGTCCGCGGCGATCGCCCGTGCGTCCTGCGACGCCGTCGAGCTCGGGCGCGTCGACGACACCGAGCAGCCACGCCGGAGGAAGCGGACGATCGCGCCGCGGATCCGCAAGGCCGTGCTCGCGCGCGACCGCCACCGCTGCACCGTCCCGGGCTGCACGTCGTCGTCCTTCGTCGACGTCCATCACATCCGGCATCGCGAGGACGGAGGGG
This sequence comes from Kofleriaceae bacterium, assembly GCA_019912685.1. GTDB lineage: Bacteria > Myxococcota_A > Polyangia > Haliangiales > Haliangiaceae > UBA2376. The sequence goes on along the minus strand of JAIOII010000983.1, from coordinate 253 downwards.
ACGATCGGATGAGCAATCTCACGGCGCTCTGCGAGCTCCACCACATGCAGCACCACGACGGGGTCATCACCATCGCCGGTGCCGGAGGGGCGATCCGCGTGACCCACGCCGATGGCCGCCCGTACGGGACGCCGCCTCCGCCGGCGCGAGCGAAACCCGACGCGCCGCTCGTTGGATCGCCGCCCGTCGCGCCGGCCGTCGCGACAGACCGACTGCCGGCCGCCAGCCCCGGGCGGTCGACGCGGCAGCCGGC
>JAIOII010000982.1 GCA_019912685.1 Kofleriaceae bacterium | reverse complement strand
GGTCGGCGCCACCGCAGGCGGCGGCGAGCGCGAGCAGGAGGAAGCAGAGGAAGAGGCGGAAGGGGGAGCGGCGCGATCGGGGCATCCGTGGCATGGCGCGGAGAAAAGCCGAACGACTGGCCCAGGTCAATACTTTTAGTTCGTCCACCTAACTAATTGTCTCGATGGCGAGGCCCCGACCGGAAGTGCTAACCTGGCGGCGGAAGTCGGGGTTCTCGAGGAGAGCCCATGCGTCGCCATGCCCTGACTACCCTCCACGTCACGCTCGTCGGCCTCGGGTGCCTCGCCGCGTGCGGCGGCGATGACGGCGGATCGGCCGCCGACGCCGGCGTCGACGCCATCGTCGGCGGCGCGCAGGCGCCGTTCCCGCGCCTCGCCTGTCCCGGCGATCCGGGGTGCGAGAGCACGGGCGACGGCACGCTCCGCGCGGCCGCCGCGCGCGTCGACATCACGCCGGAGCTCGCGGGCAAGGACCGCGGCTGGCAGGACGAGGACGGCGATCACGTCTACGACGAGGCCGAGCCGTTCGAGGACGTCGACGGTGACGGCGTCTTCGACGCGGTGTGGATCGCCGGCTCGCAGAACGCGCGGCCGGCCACCGGCGTGCACGACCCGCTGTGGGCGCGCGTGATGGTGCTCGACCAGGGCGACGTGCGCGTCGCCGTCGTCGTCTACGACCTGATCGGCTGGTTCATCGACGACATGGAGCGGACGCGCGCGCTCCTCGGTCCCGAGCTCGGGCTCGATCACGTCATCTTCGCCTCGACGCACAGCCACCAGAGCCCGGACACGATGGGCCTCTGGGGCCCGACGTCGCTCGCGAGCGGCGTCGACCCCGCGTACATGGAGCGCGTGCGCACGCGCACCGCCCTCGCCCTGCGCGAGGCGGTCGCCGCGCTCGAGCCGGTGCACGTCCGCGTCGCGACGACCCCGACCCTCGACGGCACCGGCCTCGCCCGGCCGTACCTGGCCGATCTGCGCGATCCGGTCGTGCTCGATCCGACGCTCACGATCGTGCACCTCACGTCGGCGGCGGAGCCCGGCCGCACCATCGGCTCGCTCGTCCACTGGTCGTCGCACCCGGAGTACGTCGGCTTCGACAACAACCTGCTGTCGTCGGACATCGTCCACTACATCCGCGCGACGATCGAGGACGGCGCGCCGGCGACGCCGCCGAGCCCGGGCGCGGCGGCGTCGCGGTGTACCTGCAGGGCGTGCTCGGCGGGCAGATCGGCCCGTGGGGCGCGCGGCCGATCGCGGCCGACGGCAGCGAGGTCGCCGACGCCAGCTTCGCCAAGGCGGAGGCCGCGGGCACCAACGTCGGGCGGCTCGCGCTCGAGGCGCTCGGCCGGCCCGGCGACTTCCACGACGTGCCCGATCCGCGCCTCGCGTTCCGCACCGGCGACCTGCTCCTGCGCGTCGAGAACGTCTTCTATCACGTGGGCGCGCTCGCCGGCGTGCTCGACCGCGACTTCGTCGGCCTCGATCCCGAGCGCCCGATCGACGACGACAACATGCCGTACGTGCGATCGCGCGTGAGTTACCTCGAGCTCGGCCCGATCGCGATCGTGACGGCGCCCGGCGAGCTGCACCCCGAGCTCTTCGTCGGCGGCTACGACGGATCGTGGAGCTTCGGCGTCCCCATCGTCGCCGCCGACAACCCCAACCCGCCCGACCTCGCGACGGCGCCGCCGCCGCCCTACCTGCGCGACCTCATGGATCAGCAGCCCGGCATCGAGTTCCCGATGGTGCTCGGGCTGGCCGAGGACACCGTCGGCTACATCCTCCCGCGCTGGAACTTCGAGCTGTCGGCGAGCGCGCCGTACCTGGAGGAGGCGTCCGGCGATCACTACGAGGAGACCAACTCGGTCGGGCCGACGTGCGAGGCCGAGATCGTCGGGCCCATGGGCCAGCTCGTCACGTGGCGCCGCCCCTGACGGCGAGCGCTCAAGGCAGCGACACGGTCGCGCCGTTACCGAAGCGATCGCGCACCGTGACCGACGCGAGCCCGCCGACCGACGCCGGCGTCACGCGCGCGCTGCCGGTGGCGTCGGTGGTCGCATCGAGCGTGACGGGCGGCCCCGAGCTGTACGCGAGCGTCACGATCACCGGCGCCGACGCGAGCGGCAGGCGGCGGTTGGAGAGCCCGTCGAGCGCGAGCATGCGGAAGCCGTCGGTCGCCTCGTAGGCGGCGGTCACGGCGACGTCGCCGCCGCTGACGGCCGCGGTCACGCTCATCGGCCCGGCGACGACCTCGAACGCGTCGCTGTCGAGCGCGTAGCTGCCGCCCTCGACGTGGAAGCGATAGCGCCCGAGCGGCAGGCCGGGGCGATCGCCGAGCTCGGGCAGCCCGGGCATGCCCGTCGGCGCGACCGCCTGCCACGTGATCGCCCAGTGGTGCGTGCGCGGCTGTCCGGCGACCTGCACGAGCGGTTGCGGGGTCCACGTGAGCACGAGGTCGAGGTCCTCGACGGCGCGGCCGCTGCGCCGCGTGACCGGCGCGAACTGCCCGGGCGAGGTCTCGCGCTCGAGGCGGATGCGCGGCGTCGCCGCGAGCGGGTCAAGGCCGATCCAGACGAAGTGGGCGACGCCGGTGACGCGCGGGACGACGGCGGGCGGCTGCGCGCTCGCCACGGCGGCGTCGCCGAGGACGTAGAGCTCGTCGGGCACCTGCGCCGGCACGGTGCCGGCGAGCGGTGCGGCGT
>JAIOII010000101.1 GCA_019912685.1 Kofleriaceae bacterium | reverse complement strand
AAGACGCGCATCACGCTGCTCCGGCGGCGCCGGCGGCCACCGGCACGGTCACGGTGAAGCGTCCGTCGCGCTGCGCGACCGTGATCGGCCGGCCGGTCGCCAGCCGGCTGCGCTCGGCGAGGTTGGCGAGCCCGATGCCCGCCGACGGCCGCTGCGTGCGCCGCGGCCGCACCGGGTTGGACACGGAGACCTCGGCGTCCGAGACGGTGATCGTGACGCGCAGCGGATCGTGCGCGAGGACCTGGTTGTGCTTGATCGCGTTCTCGACCAGCACCTGCACGGCCATGGGCGGGACGCGGGCGCTGGCGCCGGCCGCGCCGATCGTCTCGACGACGATGCCGCTGCCGAAGCGCAGCGACACGAGCTCGACGTAGTCGGCGACGAAGCCGAGCTCGTCGGCGAGCGCCACCAGCGGCTGGCCGGCGTGGCGCAGGAGGTAGCGGTGGAGCTCGGCCAGGTGCGCGTTGAAGCGACCGGCGCGCGCCGGGTCGCTCTCGATGAGCGCGCCGAGCGTGTGCAGCGCGTTGAACAGGAAGTGGGGATCGACCTGGGCTCGGAACGCCGCGAGCTCGGCCTCGGCGCGGGCGCGGTCGAGCTCGGCGACGCGCAGCTGGTCGCTCTCGCGCTCCTTGATGAGGAAGACCGTCTCGTAGACGTGGGTCACGAACACGACGCAGATGACGTTCATGAGGACGACGGTGCGGATGACGCCGACGTCGGCGGGGCGGCCGAGCCACACGTACCAGCCGGCGAGCGTCGACGCGGTGAGCGGCGCCGTGAACAGCACGATCGCCGCGAGCAGCATGACGAGCTTGCGCACCGGGTGATCGAACCAGCCCCAGTGGCGGCGCTGCTCGAGGAGGAGCCAGCGGTTGCCGTGCCAGATCGCGCCGGCGAGCACCACGAAGAGCACCGAGCCGAGCCAGTACACCGGGCTCGACGGCGCGACGCCGTCGAGGAGCCCGGTCACGCGCGGGATGGCGAGCCCGAAACCCGGGATGCCGATCGCGCGCACGAGGCGATCGTCGAGGTCCAGCGCGGGCGCCGGTTCACGCCCGCGCCGTCCGGCTTCGGTCGCTCCGGATCCGGCTTCGGCGAGGACCGGTGGCGCCGGCGAGGCCGCGGCGGGTAGGGGTGGGCGCATGGATGCTTCGAACGTCGACTACGTCGCGGCGGTGGTCGCCGCGGTCTCATCTTTCCTCATCGGCGGCCTCTGGTACAGCCCGATCCTCTTCGCGCGCGCGTGGATGCGCGAGGCCGGCGTCACCGACGAGCAGCTGCGCACGAAGATGGCGCAGGTGTTCGGCGGCGCCTTCGTGCTCTCGCTCGTGATCGCGCTCAACCTCGCCTTCTTCCTCGGCAAGCACGCGGGCGTCGCGTGGGGCGCCGGCGCGGGCGCGCTCGCCGGCATCGGCTGGGCGGCCGCCTCGCTCGGCATCGTCTTCCTCTTCGAGCGCCGCTCGCTGACGCTCATCCTCATCGACGGCGGCTACCTGGCGGTGGCGTACACCGTCATGGGCGCGATCATCGGCGCCTGGCCCTGAGGCTGGGCGCTCGGCTCAGCGCTTGAACAGCGTCTTGCCGGCGAAGCGCGCGTCGTCGCCGAGCTGGTCGGCGATGCGGAGGAGCTGGTTGTACTTCGCCACGCGATCGCTGCGCGACGCCGAGCCGGTCTTGATCTGGCCGGCGTTGGTCGCGACGGCGAGGTCGGCGATGAACGCGTCCTCGCTCTCGCCCGAGCGGTGCGAGATGACCGCGGTGTAGCGCGCGTGCTGCGCCGTGCGCACCGCGTCGAGCGTCTCCGACAGCGTGCCGATCTGGTTCACCTTGACGAGGATCGAGTTGGCGATGCCCTTCTCGATGCCGCGCTTCAAGCGCGCCGTCTGGGTGACGAAGAGGTCGTCGCCGACGAGCTGCGTGCGCGCGCCGACCCGATCGGTCAGCGCCTTCCAGCCGTCCCAGTCGTCCTCGGCGAGGCCGTCCTCGATCGACACGAGCGGGTACTTCTCGGTCCAGCCCGCGTACAGGTCGACCATCTCGAGCGCGCTGCGGCTCTTGCCCTCGTACTGGTACGTCTTGGTGCCCTTGTCGAAGAACTCCGACGCCGCGACGTCGAGCGCGAGGAAGATCTGCTCGCCGGCCTTGTAGCCGGCCTTGGCGATCGCCTCGAGGATCGTCGACAGCGCCTCGTCGGCGGTCGCCATCGCCGGCGCGAAGCCGCCCTCGTCGCCGACGTTGGTCGCCTTGCCCTTGGCCGACAGGATCTTCTTCAGGTTGTGGAACACCTCGACGCCGGCGCGCAGCGCGTCCTCGAAGCGATCGAACCCGGCGGGCGCGATCATGAACTCCTGGATGTCGAGATCGTTGTCGGCGTGAGCGCCGCCGTTGATGATGTTCATGAGCGGCAGCGGCAGGGTCAGCGCGCCCACGCCGCCGAGGTAGCGGTAGAGCGGGAGCTCGTGCGCGTCGGCCGCGGCGCGCGCGACCGCCATCGAGACCGCGAGGATCGCGTTGGCGCCGAGCCCGCTCTTCATCGGCGTGCCATCGAGCTCGACGAGGGCGGCGTCGATCGCGGCCTGATCATCGGCGTCCATGCCGACCAGCGCGGGGGCGATGGTGTCGGTCACGTTCTGCACGGCGCGGCCGACGCCCTTGCCCAGGAAGCGGGCGGGGTCGTTGTCGCGCAGCTCGAGGGCCTCGTGCTCGCCCGTCGACGCGCCCGAGGGAACGATGGCCCGGCCGAGGGCGCCGCCGTCGAGGCCGACCTCGGCCTCCACCGTCGGGTTGCCGCGCGAGTCGAGCACCTCACGTGCGTGGATCCAGATGATCTCCGTCATGGCGGCGAACCTACATCATGAAGGCGCATCGATCACCGTCGGACGCACCTTCGCGCGGTCCCCGTGCTAAAAGGCGACCTCCATGAGGCATTTGGAACGGCGCTGCGCGCGAGCGGCTGGCGCGCCGGCTACGCCGGCGCAACCACGCTTCGCGTGGTTCGGCCGCAGGGCGGCCTGCCAGGCGATCCTCGCCGTGGTCATGAGCGCAGCGGCCGCCTGCGGCGGCGGCTCGAAGGGCTCGACCACCCCGTCGGGGCCGGCGAGCGGCGACGCGTTCGCGGCCGTGTTCCGCGCGGTCGAGCAGTGGCGCCAGGGCTGGGAGGTGCGGAGCCTCGACGCGCTCGCGCCGCTCTACCGCCACGACGGCAACACCGTGGTCGTGTACCAGGGCAAGGCCCACGTCGGCTGGCCCCAGGCGCAGAGCTTCCTGCGCCAGACCGTCGACGGCGCCAGGAGCGTGCACCTGACCCTCGAGGAGGGCCAGGTCACGTCGCTCGGCGCCGGCGGGGCCACGTACTCGGCGCGCCTGCTCCGGGAGATCTCGGACGGCGTGCTCACGGTCACCGACGAGGGCTTCCTCACGATGACGTTCGCCCGCGCGCCGGGCGGCGATCGCTGGGAGATCGTGAGCGAGCACTACTCGTACGCCGCGGTGCCGTGATGGCGGCCCCCGATCGCGAAATCGGCGTCGCGCTGCTCGGCCTGGGCAACGTCGGCGCCGGCGTGGTCAAGCTCCTCGAGGACAACGCCGCGGCGATCCGCGCGCGGCTCGGCGCGCGGCTGGTCGTGCGCGCGATCGCCGTGCGCGCGCCGGACAAGAAGAAGCGCCTGGTCGAGGTCGACCGCGCGCTCCTGACCACCGACATCCCCGGGATGCTCGAGCGTCCGGACGTCGACATCGTGTGCGAGCTGATCGGCGGCGACGCCGAGGCCAAGACCGCCGTCGAGCAGGCGATCGCGCACGGCAAGCACGTGGTCACCGCCAACAAGCTGCTCCTCGCCAAGCACGGCACGCAGGTGTTCGCAGCGGCCGAGGACAAGGGCGTCGACGTCTACTACGAGGCCGCGGTGTGCGGCGGCGTGCCGGTCATCCGCGTCCTGCGCGAGGGTCTCGCGTCGGACCGCATCGAGATGATCCACGGCATCGTCAACGGCACGTCGAACTTCATCCTCACCGCGATGAGCGAGCACGGGACGCCGTTCGCCGAGGTGCTCGCCGAGGCGCAGCGCCTGGGCTACGCCGAGGCCGATCCGACGCTCGACGTGAGCGGCGGCGACGCGGCGCACAAGCTCGCCGTGCTCTGCATGCTGTGCTTCGGCGCCATGCTCGACGTCGACGCCATCCACAAGGAGGGCATCGACTCCCTCGACCCGCGCGACTTCGCCTACGCCGAGAAGTTCGGCTACGTCGTCAAGCCGCTCGTGATCGGGCGCGACCACGGCAAGGCCGTCGAGGCGCGCGTCCACCCCACGATGGTGCCGGCGCGCTGGCTGCTCGCCGACGTGAACGGCGCCAAGAACGCGCTCTACGTCACGAGCTACGCGCTCGGCGGCTCGATGTACTACGGCGCGGGCGCGGGCATGATGCCGACGGCGATGGCGGTCGTGTCGGACCTGATCGAGGTCGCGCGCAACCTGATGGCCAAGGCGGCCGGCGCGCGCCCGACGCGGCGCCACCGCGCGCTCGCGGCCAAGCCGCTGCTGCCCATGGCCGACGTCCGCTCGCGCTACTACCTGCGCTTCTCGGTCGCCGACCGCCCCGGCGTCCTCGGCCAGATCACGACGATCCTCGGCAGCCACGAGGTGTCGATCGAGCAGGTGATCCAGGACGCCGAGCGCGACCCCGGCCAGGACAGCGGCGCGACCGTCTTCGTCGTCACGCACCAGGCCCGCGAGGGCGACGTGCAGGCGGCGCTCGCCAAGATCGCGGCCTTGCCGATCGCGGCCGCGCCCCCGCGCCTCATCCGGATCGCCGAATAGGCGGCCCCAGCGAGTGCCGGCCGCGAGGAGTGGGGCCACGAGCGAAGCGAGGACCGGGGTAGCGCCCACGACGAAGCGGCACGAGCCGCGAAGCGGCGAGTAGGCATGAGCAAGCGACAATGATCCACGAACAGCGCGTCATCTTCGGCGACACCGACCAGATGGGGGTCGTGTACTACGCGAACTACCTGCGCTTCTTCGAGGCGTCGCGCGCCGCGTACTGGCGCGCGCTCGGCAAGAGCTACAAGGATCTCGAGGCCGCGCAGGTCGCCCTGCCGGTCGTCGAGGCGCACTGCAAGTACCGGGCGCCCGCGTACTACGAGGACCTCCTCCTCATCGAGGTCGAGATCACGGAGATGCGCGCCGCCTCGTTGCGCTTCGGCTACCTCGTGCGCCGGGGCGCGGACCTCCTCGCCGAGGGCTTCACGCGCCACGCCGTGATCGGCCCCACCGGGCGCCCGCGCGCGCTCCCCGACGACCTGCGCGCGACCCTTCCCGTGAAGCCGCTGGCTGTGGTCTAGTCGCGGCGCCATGGACGATCGCAACCTCGCCCTCGAAGTCATCCGCATCACCGAGGCTGCCGCGCTGGCGTCGGCGCGGCTCATGGGCCGCGGCGACCGCAAGCTCGCCGACCACGTCGCCGTCGAGGCCATGCGGCGCGCGTTCGACACCATCGACATCCGCGGCACGGTCGTCATCGGCGAGGGCGAGCGCGACGAGGCGCCGATGCTCTACATCGGCGAGAAGGTCGGTCACGGCTGGACCGACAACGACGAGGACTCGCCGCGCGTCGACATCGCCGTCGACCCGCTCGAGGGCACGAACCTCTGCGCGACCGGCGCTCCCGACGCCATCTCGGTCATCGCCATCGCCGACGACGGTCAGTTCCTGAACGCGCCCGACACGTACATGGACAAGATCGCCGTCGGGCCGGAGGCCCGCGGCGTCATCGACATGCGCGAGACCCCGACCTGGAACCTGCAGCGCATCGCCGCGGCCAAGGGCAAGCGCGTCGAGGACCTCGCCGCGGTCATCCTCGATCGCGACCGCCACACCGAGCTCATCGCCGAGGTGCGCCAGGCCGGCGCCCGCATCCGCCTCATCGGCGACGGCGATGTCTCCGGCGCCGTCATGACCACGCGCGAGGACTCGGGCATCGACGTCCTCTTCGGCATCGGCGGCGCGCCCGAGGGCGTGATCGCCGCGGCCGCCATGCGCTGCGTCGGCGGCGAGCTCCAGGGCCGCCTGCGCTTCCGCAGCGAGGAGGAGCGGCAGCGCGCCTACAAGATGGGCGTGAAGCCCGAGGCGCACATCTACTCGACCGAGGAGCTCGCGTCGGGGCACGTCATGTTCGCGGCGACGGGCGTGACCCGCGGCTACCTGCTCGACGGCGTGCGCTTCACCGGCGCCGGCGCGCACACGCAGTCGATCGTCATGCGCTCGAAGTCGGGCACGACGCGCCTCATCGACGCGACCCATCGCTTCGACACCAAGCCGTCGTACTTCGCCGCCGGCGGCAAGTAGCCCGCACGATCGGGCGCCGGCGCACGCCGTGGCGCTCGGGCACGAGCCCCCGCGCCAAGTGCGCGGACTCGTGACGTGCTCGCGAGCACGGTCGTTGCAGGTCGAGCCACTCTCTCCGAGGAGGCTCCGTGACCAGCATCTTGCCGTCCATCCAGCGCATGCAGCCCGGCGATCACTACTGCGGCATCTACCGCACCGACGAGGACCAGCGGGCGATCATCATCGACTTCATCCGCGGCGGCATCGAGCGCCACGAGAAGATGTTCTACCTCGTGAACCTGCAGAGCGCCGAGCAGCTGCGCGCGACGCTCGCCGCCGCCGGCATCGCGGTCGACGCGCTGGTCGACCGCGGGCAGCTCGTGATCCTGACGGCCAAGGAGGCCTACCTCAAGGACGGCCAGTTCGACCCCGACAAGATGATCGCGCTGCTCGGCGAGGAGACCGAGAAGGCGCTCGCCGAGGGCTACAGCGCGCTGCGCGCCACCGGCGAGATGACCTGGGCGCTGGCCGGCGAGCCCGGCTCCGAGCGCCTCGTCGAGTACGAGTCCCGGCTCAACCACTTCTTCCCCGACAGCAAGTGCTACGCGGTCTGCCAGTACGACCGTCGCCGTTTCGACGCGGAGATGCTCCTCGACATCCTGCACACACACCCCAAGGTCCTCTTCGGCCGCGAGGGCTACGACAACTCGCAGATGTACTTCGTGCCCCCCGAGCTGTTCATGGAGCGCGACCGCCAGAGCGCCACCCTCGACACCTGGCTGCGGAACCTGACCGCGCGCGGCGTCGGTGACGCCTGAGCGCGCGTGTCCTGGGCCTCCCCACTCCAGCGGCTCCTGCACCATGCCCAGCACCTGTTCGCGCTGAGCGGTCCGGACCCGATCCTCGCCCGCTCGAGCGCGGAGGTGCGGGAGCTGAGCGGCGCCGAACGGACGTTCGCGAGCTGCTGCATGCCGCGCCAGAGCTGGGAGCAGGGCGTCCACACGGAGGTTGACCGCGCGGGCAGCCGTCCGGCGTCCGCGGCGGCGCGCTCGGCGCTGTTCGCCGTCCATCGCCGGCTCGGAGGTCAGGCGCGCACGATCGGGCTGGCGCGTGGCCGCGACAACGCGGCGATCTTCGCGGGGCTGCGCTGCGGCGACGACGTGGAGACGATCCACGTGATCCCGATCGTGCACCGCACGGGGCGGGTGTGGGGCGAGTTCGCGATGGTCGGGGGCACGCCCGTCGACGGCATCAGCGAGGTCGCGCGCTTCGCGGCCATCGCGCTCGAGAACGCGCAGCGGCTCGCGTTCGCCCGCCGCGATCAGGATCGCCTGCTGCTGCTGGCCGAGGCGACCGACGACGCGTTCTACGAGTGGGACCTCGACAGCCGCGACTTCTGGTGGGGCGGCGGGATCCGGCACCTCTACGGCACCGACGCCGACCCCATCGAGAACACGGCGCGCTGGAAGCGCGAGCGGGTCCACCCCGACGACGCCGCCCGCGTGCGCGACACGTTCGAGCGGGCGCGCGCGACCCACGCGATGCGCTGGGAGAGCGAGTACCGCTTCGCGCGCCACGACGGCACGTACCTGCACGTCGAGGATCGCGCCTACTTCCTGCGCGACGTCTCGGGGCGCGCGTACCGCATCGTCGGATCGATCCGCGACGTCACGGCGCTCACGCGCATGATCGCCCGCGAGCAGGCGTCGCGCGCCGAGGCGGAGCGCGCCAACCGCGCCAAGGACGAGTTCCTCGCCATGCTCGGCCACGAGCTCCGCAACCCGCTGGCGCCGATCGTCGCCGGCATCGAGCTCGTGCGCCTGCGCGGCAGGCTCGACAGTGATCGCGAGCTGGACGTGCTCGACCGGCAGGCGCGCCACATGATCCGGCTGGTCGACGACCTCCTCGACATCTCGCGCATCGCGCACGGCAAGATCGAGCTGAAGCGCGAGCGCTTCGAGGTCGCCGAGGTGATCGCGGCGGCGATCGAGACCGCGCGGCCGCTCGTCGACGCGCGCCGCCACCGGCTGACCGTCGACGTCGCCGCCGACGGCCTGGAGGTCGAGGCGGATCGCGCCCGGCTGGCGCAGTCGGTGGGCAACCTGATCAACAACGCCGCCAAGTACACGGAGGCGGGCGGGACGATCGCGATCTCCGCGCGGCGCGACGGGGCCACCATCGCGATCGCGGTCCGCGACGACGGCATGGGCATCGCGCCCGAGATGCTCCCGCACGTCTTCACCACCTTCGTGCAGGAGCGGCAGGCGCTCGATCGGTCGCAGGGCGGGCTGGGGCTCGGGCTCAGCATCGTGAAGAGCCTGGTCGAGCTCCACGGCGGCACGGTCGCCGTCGCCAGCGAGGGCCGGGGCCAGGGCGCGGCGTTCACGATCCGCCTGCCGGCGACGACCCCGGGCGACGCGGCGGCGCCACCGCCACCGCGTCGTCGTCGTCGACGACAACGAGGACGCCGCCGAGATCCTGGCCGAGCTCCTGACCCAGCTCGGCCACGAGGTGCGGATCGCGCACGACGCGCCGGGCGCGCTCGTGACGATCGATCGGTTCGTGCCGGAGCTCGCGATCCTCGACATCGGGCTCCCCGACGTCGACGGCTACGAGCTCGCGCGCCGGATCCGCGACCGTCACGGTCCACACCTCCACCTCGTCGCGCTCACCGGCTACGGCCAGGACGCGCACAAGGCGCGGGCCCAGCGCGCCGGCTTCGACGATCACATGGTGAAGCCGGCGGCGCTCGACAAGCTCCGCGAGCTCCTCGGGCGCGTGAGGACGTCTCACGGGCCCCGCGCTTGCCCGTAGACGCGCCGGCGAAGTCGGCGCACCATGGGAGGGTGGACGGGCGCCTGGTCGCCGGCAAGTACGAGCTGATCGAGGTCGCCGGCAAGGGCGGGATGGCGACGGTCTGGCGCGCGTACCAGCACGGGCCGGGCAACTTCCGGCGTCAGGTCGCGGTGAAGCAGCTGTACGCGCACCTCGCCGAGCAGCCGATGTACGAGCAGATGTTCATCGAGGAGGCGCGGGTCGGCGCCGAGCTACGCGATCCCAACATCGCCCAGGTCTACGACTTCATCGCCGACCGCGGGCAGTACTACCTGATCCTCGAGTGGATCGAGGGCATCGAGCTGGCGACGTACATCGACTACCTCGTCGCGGTGCAGCAGCGTCCCGCGCGCTGGGAGAACATGGTGGCGGCGGGCATCGGCATGCTGCGCGGGCTGTCGGCGGCGCACGAGCGCGTCGACGAGACCGGCGCGCTGCAGCCGATCATCCACCGCGACGTCTCGCCTCACAACCTCGTGATCAACGAGAGCGGCACCGCGCGCCTCATCGACTTCGGGCTGTCGCTCGCCACCGATCGGCCGGGGGACAAGACCGACCCGGGCATCGCCAAGGGCAAGATCTCGTACCTGGCGCCGGAGATCCTGCACGGCGGCCGCGCGAGCCCGCTGTCGGATCTGTTCTCGGCGGGGGCCACGCTCTGGGAGGCGCTGGCCGGGCGGAAGCTCTTCTTCGGCGAGACGCCGCACGAGACGCTGCGCATGATCGCCGAGGGACGGGTCACGCCGCTCCAGGCGATGCGTCGCGACCTGCCGGTCGAGCTGTGCCAGGCCGTGCACACGGCGCTCGCCGTCGAGCCGGGGCAGCGGTTCCCGTCGGCGCGGCAGTTCGCCAACCGGCTCGCGACCATCCTCGCGCGGTCGAACACGCGCGACACGTACACCGGGCTCGGCGAGACCGTGCGCGAGGCGCGCCTCCAGCTCGGTCTCGGCCATCGCTCGCAGCCGGCGGCGCCGGCGCCGCGCGCGACCGAGGACGAGTCCGCCGTGATCGAGCTCGAGGCCAACGATCTCGAGAAGCCCAACGTCAGCGAGCTGTGGACGATCCCCGGATCGTGACGGGCGTGATCAGAGGTCGAAGTTGAGCTTGACGGTCTCGCCGGCCTTCACCGTGACGGTGCGGGTGACCGGGCGCTTGCCCGGGTGCTTGAAGGTGAGGACGTGGCGGCCGACCGGGAGCTCGACGCCGGCGAACGGGGTCTCGCCCAGCTTGCGGCCGCCGAGGTAGACGACGCTGTACGGCTGCGTGCGCGCGGTCAGGTAGCCGACGCGCGCGCCGCCGCTGCCGCCGCTGGACTTCTTCTCGAGCACGATCTCGAGGGTGCGGTGCTCGCCGGCGGCGAGGTCGAGGGTGCGCGTCGCGGGCGCGTAGCGGTCCCTGGTCACGACGATCGTGACCTTGCCGGCCGGGTGATCGCGGAGGACGAGCGGCGTCGCGCGCGGGCGCGCGCCGTCGATGGAGGCGCGCGCGCCCGCGGGCCGCG
>JAIOII010000981.1 GCA_019912685.1 Kofleriaceae bacterium | reverse complement strand
GGGCCACGGCGCTCGCATCGAGCGCATCGAGCTGAGCGGCGGCCTCGGGCCGCGCGAGGTGACGGCCGCCGTCCTGCGCCTGCGCGCGATCGCGCGCGATCCGGCGGTGCGCGGCGTGGTGCTCGCCCTCGACGGCGTCGGCACCGGCTGGGGCTCCCTGCAGGAGCTGCGCGACGAGGTGAAGGCGGTGTCGCGGTCGGGCAAGAAGGTGTTCGCGTACCTCGTCGCCGCGTCGGCGCGCGACTACTGGCTGGCGAGCGCGGCCGACAAGATCTACCTCGACCCCGCCGGCGGCGTGCGGCTCGTCGGCTTCGCCGGCACCACGCTCTACTTCAAGGGCGCGTTCGACAAGCTCGGCGTCACGGCGCAGTTCGAGAAGATCGCCGAGTACAAGAGCGCACCCGAGCAGTACACCGAGGTCGCGCCGACCGAGCCGGCGCTGCGCATGCGCAACGAGCTCTACGACAGCCTGTGGGAGAGCTTCATCGCCGGCATCGCCGAGGGGCGCCGCCTCGAGCGCGAGACCGTCGAGGAGCTGATCGACGGCGGCCCGTACACCGCGGGTCAGCTCGAGCGTGACACCCGCCTCGTCGACGCCGTGGCGACGCCCGAGCGCGTCGCCGAGCTGGTCGCGATCGAGCTCGGCGGGCTGTCGCCGGTCACCACGGCGCCGGTGGAGAAGGACGATCGCTGGAAGCGGCCGGCGATCGTCGTCATCTACGCCGACGGCGACATCGTCGACGGCAAGTCGATGACGATCCCGTTCATCGGCCGCAAGCTGGTCGGCAGCGAGACCATCTCGGGGCTCATCGCCGCCGCGCGCGAGAGCCCCGAGGTCGGGGCCATCGTCATCCGCATCGACTCGCCCGGCGGCAGCGCGCTGGCGTCGGAGGTGATGGCGCGCGAGGTCTTCAAGACGCGCGGCAAGAAGCCGATCCTGTGCTCGATGGGCGACGTCGCCGCGTCGGGCGGCTACTTCCTGGCCGCCGGCTGCGACGTGATCTTCGCCGAGCCGATGACCATCACCGGCTCGATCGGCATCTTCTACGGCAAGTTCGATCTGTCGGGGCTGATGGAGAAGCTCGGCGTCACGAGCGAGACCTTCCGCCGCGGCCGCCGCGCCGACATGGAGAGCATGTACCGGCCGTACACCGACGAGGAGCGCGTCGTCCTCCACGACCGCCTCACGTACTTCTACGGTCGCTTCACCGACACCGTCGCGCGCGGGCGCAGCATGACGCAGACCAAGGTCGACGAGCTCGGGCGCGGTCGCGTGTGGTCGGGCGCGCAGGCCAAGGAGGTCGGCCTCGTCGATCGCCTCGGCGGCATCGGCGACGCGCTCACCCTCGCCAAGGAGCGCATGGGGCTCGGCCCCGACGACAAGGTGCGCGTGATCGCCTTGCCCAGGCCGACCACCGGGCTCCTGCAGCGGCTCCTCGGCCTCGAGGGCGGCGCGCGCACGCCAGCGCTCGGGCTCGGCGATCTGCCGGCGGCGAGGGCGCTCCTCGACGGCATCCCGGCGTCGGTGCTCGTCGATCCCGACGCGGCCCAGGCCCGGCTGCCCTACGACATCGTGTGGGACGACTGAAGGCCGCCATGGCGAAGGACCGCTCGCGACCGTTCTCGCGCAAGCACGCCCGCTACTGGATGACCGCGGCCGGCGGCATGGTGATCATCATGGTCGCGAACGTCATCCTCGGCTTCACGCTCTTCGATCGCGACGAGAAGCCGAAACGCACGCCCGCGTATCAGCCGATCCCGCCGGTGCCAGCGTGGGCGTACGACGCCGCGGTCGACGCGCCGGCCGACGCGCCGTCGAACGATCTCGACGCGGGCGTCGACGCCGATTAGGCCGCGGCGCGCCGCTGGTTCTTCCACCAGTGGCGCGCTTGCTCCTGCGTCCACGGCGGCAGGCCGAGCGCGTCGAGGCGCTGCAGCACCTCGCTCATCGAGCGCAGGCGTTGCTTGGGCTCGGGCTGGAGGCAGTCGTTGACCAGCTCGACGAGCGCCGAGGGCAGCTCGGGGACCAGCTTGTGCAGCGCGACCGGCGACGCGCGCAGCTGCGCGTTGATCGTCGCCTGCGGCGTCGGCCCCGAGAACGGCATGCGCCCGGCGAGGAGCGTGTAGAAGACCGCGCCGAGCGCGTAGATGTCGACGCGCTCGTCGGCCTCGCGCCCGCGCAGCACCTCGGGCGCGATGAAGCCGGGCGAGCCGATGATGATACCGGCCTCGGTCGACGGGCCGCGGTGATCCTCGTCGCCGGGCATGCTGCGGATGCGCTTGACCAGGCCGAAGTCGAGCACCTTCACCACGTCGTACTGCTCGCCGCGCACGGTGATCATGAGGTTGGCGGGCGCGAGATCGCGGTGGATGATGCGCTTGCCGTGGGCCTCGCGCAGCGCCTGCGCGATCTGGCGGACGAAGTCGGCGGCGCGCGCCGGCGGCAGCGGGCCGTGCGTCGCGACGAGGTCGCGCACGGTGATGCCGTCGAGGAGCTCCATCGCGTAGAAGAACAGGCCCTCGGCGGTGACGCCGAAGTCGTAGACCTGCACCACGCTCGGGTGCTGGAGCTTGGCGGCGAGCCGCACCTCGCGCTCGAAGCGCGCGCGCGACGCCGCGTCGACCAGATCGGGCGCGAGGATCTTGAGCGCCGCCGGGCGCTTGAGGAGGAGGTGCTGCGCCTGGTAGACGACGCCCATCGCGCCGCGGCCGAGCTCGCGCTCGACGCGATACTGGCCGAGGCGCGTCATCGAGCGCAGGCGGCGGCGATTCGACAGGAGCCACGCCGCGATGCACGCGAGGATCGTCGCCAGGAGGGTGAGGCCGCCGCCGATCGCGAGCGCCGCGACCGGGGGCGGGACGCCGCGCGTGTCGCCGACGCGCAGCCGCCACTGCCGGCCGTAGAGCGGCACCGCGA
>JAIOII010000980.1 GCA_019912685.1 Kofleriaceae bacterium | reverse complement strand
GTGATGATCGGCCGCGCCGCGATCCAGCATCCGTGGATCTTCGCCGAGGCCACCGCCCGCCTGGCCGGCCTCCCGCCGCCACCGCCGCCCGACGACGCCGAGCGGGTGCGGGTCTTCCGCGCGCTCCTCGCCGCCAACGTCGCCGCCCGCGGGGAGCGATGGGGTGTGCAGGTCACGCGCCGTCACCTGCCGCTGCTCGGCCCCACGCTCGGCCCGGCCCTGCGCGCGCCGCTCCTGGCGGCGAGCTCGCTCGCGGCGACCGACGCCGTGCTCGGGCCGAGCTGATCAGCGCAGGTGCCACTTCTGATCAGCGCAGGTGCCACTTCTGGTTGGCGCCGCCGTGGCAGTCCCAGATGATGAGGCGCGCGCCGCTCGCGCCGTTCCAGCCGGCGATGTCGACGCACTTGTTGGCGAGCACGCTCACCAGATCGCCGGCGGCGGAGAGCACGAACTGCTGGGCGAGGTTGCCGCTGCAGTTGGCGAGCTGGATCTCGGTGCCGCTCGCCGGGTTGCCCCACGCGACGTCCATGCACTTGCCGCCGGCCCGCACCGTGCCGCCGGTGAACGTCCACCGCTGCGCGGCCGTCCCGTTGCAGTCCCACATCTGGAGCTTCACGCCGTCGGCGAAGTTCGAATTCGGAACGTCGATACACTTGCCGTTCCAGTTCGACACGATCGCCTTGCCGCCCTCGCCGCCGACCGTCTTCAGCCGCAACCCGTAGACGCTGAGGATCGGGTTGACCGGCTGGTAGAACGTGGTCCCACCGGTCGAGCAGTTGCCGCTGCCGCCCGACGTCACGCCCTGCGCCTGGTTGCCGGAGATGAACGACCCGCCCGAGTCGCCGCCCTGGGCGCACGCGCTGGTCTGGGTCGCGCCGTACACCGGCCCCGCGGCGTAGTTGATCGTGACGTTGTGCGCCTGGATCACGCCGCAGCGCCACCCGGTCGTGCGCCCGGAGCGGCAGATCGAGCTGCCCACCGGCGCCACCGTCGAGCCGTGCACCGCGATCTGCCCGCCGCCGTGATTGCCGACGTACGGCAACGACGCCCACGAGCCGTTCAGCTCGACCCAGCCGTAGTCGTTGCCGGGAAACGTCGAGCCGCGAAACACGCCCTGCGCGACCCAGTTCGAGCCGTGCGTGGGCGAGCCCGCGCCGCCGCAGTGACCGGCGGTGACGAAGCCGCGCTCGACGGCGAAGCCGACCGAGCACAGCGTGTTGCTGTTGATGATGTACTCGTCGCCGCCGCGCACGTCATAGAGCGGGCGCGGGCGCTCGACGGAGCGCTCGACGGCGACCGCCGCCGGATCGATGTCGAGCGCGGCGACGAACGCCGCGACCTCCGGCGCCGACGGATCGTCGGCGGTCACGACGATGCGGTTCGCCGCGACGTCGACCCGCCACGTGTGGATGCTCGGGTGGACGTCCGCCGGCGCGGCGTCGATCGCGAGCTCGAGGCGGTCGAGGCTCCAGCGCACGAGCCGCGGCTCGGCGCCGGCGAACCGGACCTCGTCGGCGCGCGCCCCGTCGGTGATGCCGACGACCAGCGCGCTGCCGTCGCGGTTCATCCAGGCGGCGCCGAAGCCGTCGCCG
>JAIOII010000979.1 GCA_019912685.1 Kofleriaceae bacterium | reverse complement strand
TGGGCGGCGGCTTCATCGGCTACTGGCTCTTCGCCCGCACGGTGATGGCCGGCTACGGGACGCAGTCGACGCTCTGGGCCGTCGCGCTCACCACCGCCTGGCTCGTGCTCCCGCTCGCGTGGGTGTGGAAGCGGTGGCGCGCACGCAAGGCGGCAACGGCTCGACCCGGTCTGCCGAAGGCGCAGATCGTGTCGCGCTGATCGGCGACCTGGAGGTAGGCTCGCACCGTGAGCGGGCGACGCCGGATCTCGATCGCGGTCGCAGGGACGGGCATCGTGCTCGCGCTCGTCGCGCTCGTGGCGCGCGACCGCCTCGACCGCGCGCTCGTCGAGCCGCCGGTCTCGGCGCGGAGCGGCGCGATCGAGGTGGCGATGGCCGATCGGTTCCTCGCCCCTGGCGACAACCTCGCGCTGCGCGTCACCGACCACTCCGGCGACGCGGTCCGCATCCACGCGGTCTCGGTGCGCTGGCCCGGCTGGACCGCCGAACCGCACACCTTCGTGAACGACGCGCCCGTGCGCGCGTACGTCCGTGGCGCATCGGCGCGCATCGTCGTGCGACCGCCGCTCGAAGACTGGGCCGGCGGCATGCCGCTCGAGGTGCACGTCGAGCACAGCGCCGACCTCGGTGCCGGTGGCATGCGGCATGGGACCTCGATCGTCGGGATCGACGTGCCGCGACACGGCGGCGCCGAGCGCGCCCGGGCCAACGCGCTCCTCGCGGCCCGGTCGTGGGGGCTCCTGCTCCTCGGCTTGCTCGTCGTCGTCGTGGTCGCGCGTCGCTTCGCCGCCGCGCCGGGTTCACCGCCGGACGCGCGCGATACCGCCGCCCTCCTCGTGGGGCTCGCCGGGTTCGCGATCGTCGGCGAGGTCCTGTTCGCCCGGCCGTTCCTCGCCGGTTTCCAGCGGGACGCGCCGGGGCTCCGGGCGCTCCTGATCGCGCTCTGGGTCGGGCTGCCCCTCCTGTGGCTCCTCGTCCAGCGGTACCGCCGCCCCGCCCGGGAGCCGTGGGTTCCCGGCGCTCGCCTTCGCGCCCGCACCCGGTAGCCCGGACCCTGAGTTATCCTGGACAGGTGCGTCTGGATCCGGGTGTGGTGCTCGCCGACCGGTTCAAGGTCGAGGCGGCGGTCGGCGCCGGCGGCATGAGCCTGGTCTACAGCGCGATCGACCTGCACTCGGGCGAGCGCGTCGCGCTCAAGCTGATGTCGGGCGACCGCGCGTCGATGGGGCGCTTCGAGCGCGAGATCCACGTGCTCGGCGAGCTCGATCACCCCGCCATCGTGCGCTACGTGTCGCACGGCGAGCTCGCCGGCGGCGCGCCGTTCCTCGTCATGGAGTGGCTGGACGGCGAGGACCTCGGCGAGCGCCTGCGCCGCCAGCCGCTCTCGATCGACCACGCGCTCGTGCTCGCCGAGCGGGTCGCGCTCGCGCTCGGCGCCGCGCACAAGAAGGGCGTCGTCCACCGTGACGTGAAGCCGACGAACCTGTTCCTGCCCGGCGGCCGCGTCGAGCAGGTGAAGGTGCTCGACTTCGGCGTCGCGCGCGCCGCGTTCGGCGCCGACCTGACCCAGACGCAGACGCGCATCGGCACGCCGGCGTACATGTCGCCGGAGCAGGCGCGCGGCGATCGCCAGCTCGGGCCGCCCGCCGACGTGTTCGGCCTCGGCGTCGTGCTCTACCAGTGCCTCACCGGCCGGAAGCCGTTCCTCGGCGAGGACCTGATGGCGCTCATCGCCCGCATCCTCCTCGACGACCCGGCGCCGGTGCGCGAGGTCGCGCCCGCATGCCCGCCCGAGGTCGAGCTGCTCGTCATGCGGATGCTGGCGAAGGAGCCGGAGGAGCGCTTCCCCGATGGCACCGCGCTCGCCGCCGCGATCGCCGCCGTGCGCGCGTCGGTGGGCGCCACCGGGCAGGCCGGGCCGGCGGCGCGCCGT
>JAIOII010000978.1 GCA_019912685.1 Kofleriaceae bacterium | reverse complement strand
ACCCCGAGCTTCGCCAGCGCCTTCCGTGCCATCTCCCGCTGCGCGCGGTCCCGCGAGCTGTCGCCGGCGATCCGCTCGAGCGCCGGCACCGCCGACGGATCCCCGAGCCGGCCCAGCCCCTCGATCGCGATCTCGCCGATGATGTCGAACGACTCGCCCTCGGCGACGCGGACGAGCACCGGCACGGCGCGCCTGTCACCCGACGCCACGAGCTTCCTGGCGGCGTCGCGCCGCTTCTCTTTCCACGTCGTCCGGTCCATCCCGTCCGGCTGCTTCTCGACGAGCTGGATCAGCGCGCCGACGTCCTCCTGCGCATGCGCGACGCGCACCTCCGCGCCCCCCGCCACGATGACGATGCTCGCCGCCGCGATCCCCGCGGCGGCCCAGCTCGAGCTCCCTCTCATCACCGGTCTCCGTACTGGAAGCAGAGCGGCTCGACGTACGTGTTGTCGGGCGAGCCGGGCGACCACAGCTCGTCGCACGTCGACGACGAGACGCACGCGATGACGACGCGGGCGCGCTCCTCGACCAGCGTCTCGAGCCGGTTCAGGCAGCGCCCGAAGTCGAACACGTTGGGATCGTCGCTGCCGTCGTCGTTGCGCGCCTCGAGCGGGATCGCGCCGCACTCGACGAGCCGCCAGCAGGCGGCCGCCGCGGTGCGCTCGCTGTCCTCGCAGCCGGCCAGCGTGCCGCCGGACGCGCACGGGCCGCGGGCGCCGTCGATCGATTCGTAGTCGTCACAGGCCGCGGCGCCAAGCGCCAGCGCGGCCCCGGTGAGCAGGAGGCAACGTCTCATCGCCGGCGATCATACGCTCACTCGGCGCCCGCTGGCGCTCGGGCGGCGCCGACCGGCGATCACGAGGCGTCGGCGGGCTTCTTCTTGCGCGCGAGCGCGCTCGCCGGGACGTCGAAGCTCTGCGCCACCAGCTCGGCGATGTCGAGCACCTTGACCTGCTCGTCCTTGTTCCGCTGCTTCACGCCGTCGGTGATCATGATGTTGCAGAACGGGCAGGCGACCGCGACCGCGTCGACCTCGGTGGCGAGGATCTCGTCGGTGCGGTTCTGGTTCACGCGCTCGCCCTCGTGCTCCTCCATGAACATGCGGCCGCCGCCGGCGCCGCAGCAGAAGCCGTGGCGCTTGCTGCGCACGAGCTCGGTGACGCCGCCCGCGGGCTTGAGGGCCTCGAGCACGTCGCGGGGCGCGTCGAACTCCTTGTTCCAGCGGCCGAGGTAGCAGCTGTCGTGATAGGTCACGGTGTCGACGGGCGAGCCGCCGACCGTGAGCTTCTGCGTGTCGATGAGGTGGCTGATGAGCTGCGTGTGGTGGATGACCTCGAAGTCACCGCCGAACTGCGGATAGTCGTGGCGCAGGGTGTGGAGGCAGTGCGGGCAGCTCGTCACCACCTTCTTCACGTTCGCGCTCTTCATCGTCTCGACGTTCTGCTCGGCGAGCATCTGGAAGAGCATCTCGTTGCCGGCGCGCCGCGCCGGGTCGCCGGTGCAGCCCTCCTGGTGGCCGAGCACGGCGAAGTCGACCTTGGCCTCGCGCAGGACGCGCACCATCGCGCGCGTCTGCTTGACGATGCGCGCGTCGAACGCGCCGGCGCAGCCGACCCAGAGCAGGTACTCGGGATCGGGGTGCTCCTCGATCGTCGGGACGTCGAGGCCCTCGGCCCAGTCCATGCGCTTGTCGTTGGCGATGCCCCACGGGTTCGACTGGCGCTCGATGTTCTTGAACGCGCGCGCCAGCTCGCCCGGCACCTTCTCCTGCTCGAGGACGAGGTTCTGGCGCATCTGGATGATCTTCATCGGGTGCTCGATGAAGACCGGGCACACCTCCTGGCACGCGCCGCACGTCGTGCACGCCCAGAGCGTGTCCTCGGCGACGCGGCCGCCCGTCATGCGCGGCATCGCCGCCTCGCGCTGCTCGAGCGCGGCGAGCTCCGCCCGGGCGGAGACGAGATCGGGGTGCTCGTGGCCGGGCTCGGCGAGGCCGCTGCGCGCCGCGTACTCCGAGAGCCCGGCGACCGACTGCTTGGCGTCGGCGATCGCGTCGCGGAGCGCGACCCGGTCGAGCATCTCGTAGCGGATGTCGTGGATGAGCTGCATCGGCGAGAGGTTCTTGCCGGTGTTGTACGCGGGGCAGTAGTTGCTGCAGCGCGCGCACTCGGTGCACGCGTACGTGTCGAGCAGGCTCTTCCACGAGAACTGCTCGTAGCGGCCGACGCCCCACTGGGTCTCGTCCTCGAGGTTCAGCTTGGGCAGGTCCATCGTCCGCGTGCTCAGGTTGCGCGTGAAGATGTTGGGCAGCGCGCCGAGCAGGTGGATGTGCTTCGAGTACGGCAAGTAGTTGAGGAAGGTGAGCAGGATGAGGATGTGCAGCCAGTAGCCGATCGCGGCGCCGCGGTCGGCGACGCCGGCGGAGACCGGCTCGAGCCAGCGCGCGACCGCGTTCGAGATCGGCATGCCCTCCGGCGCGGCGACGCCGATCGAGAGGTCTCCGGCGATGTGATAGCCGTGATAGAGAAAGTGGGTCAGCATCAGCGACCCGATCGCGCCGAGGATGAGGCCGGCGTCGAGGTTCCACGGGATGAGGCGCGGGCGGACGAGGGTGCGGCGGAGGACGGCCCACGTGACCATCGTGAGGACGATCAGGTTGAAGACGTCGATGAGCGTGGTGAGCGGGATGAACAGGAGCCCCGGCATCCAGCGCTTCATCGCGAGCGCGGGCACGACGCCGGAGACCAGGAGGTCGGCGGTGCCGATCGTGATGAGGAGGAAGCCCCAGAAGATGAAGAGGTGGTGCTTGCTCGTGCGGTGCTGCGGGCCCTCCTCGGCGACCTTCTTCTGCGCGAAGAAGTAGATGAGGACCGACGCGAGTCGCTCGGGGAGCTGGTCGATGCGCGGCCGCGGATCGGGCGCGCCGGTCGCGACCGCCCTGCCGAACAGCCACATGGTCCGGGCGAAGAAGGTGAACGAGGTCGCGAGCAGGACGACGAAAATGAACGTATTCATGCGGAGTTCCCTCGCAGACATGCGCGGTGTAGCACGACGCGCGGCGGCCCGTCTCGTCGAGGAAACCTCAGAACGTCATTTGGGACGCAACCGCGGCGGGGGGCGATCGATAGGACAGCTCATGAAAGCCACGAGCCCTGTCATGAGCCAGACCCAGCATCCCTTCGGCGACCCCGCCGCGACCCAGTACCACCAGCGCGACGATCTGATGCGCGAGCTCATGCGGCGCGCGACCAACCCGCAGATGCAGCCGGTCACCGTCGAGCGCGACCCGCTGGCGCCGGTCAGCGGCGAGATCGACGCCGCCCGATGCTCCGCATCGGGACGGGCGCCGATGCCCAGGGGTCTTGGCATCTCCGTGCCGGCGCGGCACGGCTGGACGATCGTCGCGGTCGTGCTCCTGGTCGCCGCGCTCGCGGCCTGCACGATCGCCGCGCTGTGACCGACGCGGGCCTCAGGCCGACGTGCGCGCCAGCGGCAAGGTCGGCGCGGGCGTGTCCGCGAACGAGAACGGCGGGTACTCGTCGACGAGCGAGGCCTGGTAGGCGAGGAGCCGCACGCTCCAGCGCTGGAGCCCTTCCAGGAAGTGGAAGGCGCCGCGGCCGACGCGCTCGCTCACGAGGATCGTGAGCGCGGCCCACATCCACACGAAGCTGCCGAGGAAGCCGAGCAACCCGAGCACGAGCGCGCTCGGCAGGCCGGTGAGCACGCGCCAGATCGCCGAGCTCGCGGTCGGCTGGCCGGTGCGCGTGATCTCGAGCTGCACGGTCTCGTCGGCGGAGCGCGCGGGCAGGCGGTCCGTGAGCAGCCCGATCCACGCGCTCACCGCCGCGATCCAGCGAAGCACCTGCGCGACGCGGGGCCCGTCGGCGGCAAGATATGCGTCGGCGCTGCGGCCGCCGAGCCGGACGGCCGCGAAGGCGGGCAGCGCGACGAACGCGCAGACGAAGAGCGTGGCGAACGACACGCCGAGGATCCCGAGGGCGACGAACGCGACCAGCCGCACGAGCAGCTGCAGCCGCGTCATCCGCGCCGGATAGGGGACGTGGAAGTGGACGGGGTGAGCCTGCATGTCGGCGAGAGGATGCATCGCTCGTTCCGGAACGGCGCCTGCATCTCGGGGAGGTGGACATCCCACCGGAGCACGCCATGACCAGACTCCTTGCAGGTGCCTTCTTCGTCCTCGTCCTCGCGTTCGGTACGAGCTGCGTCGTGCGGGCCCGCACGCACGGCACGGTCGTCGCGTCACAGCCCGATCTCGTCGCGGTCGCGCCCGGCGTCCACGTGATCGCGGACTACGGCGAGCCGATCTTCTTCGCCGACGGCTTCTACTGGTGGTTCTACGACGGCTACTGGTACCGCTCGTCGATGTACACCGACGGCTGGGTCTACGTGACGGCGCCGCCGCGCGTGGTCCTCTCGATCGGCGATCCGTATCGCTACCGCCACTACCGCCCGCACAACTACGTCGTGCGCCACCGGCCCGCGCCGGTGCACACGATCCGGCGTCCGGTCGTGCGCGAGCGCCACGACACGCGCCGCCAGGTCCGCGATCACCGCCGCTGACGCCGCGTGGCTCGCGAGCCATGCGGCTGCGTCAAGACGCGGTGACGAGCTCGTCCTTCAGGTAGTCGCGCTTCTTGCCGGCCACGTTGCAGGCGACGCGCGCCGCGTTCCAGCCGCAGACGAGGTCGCCCTCGATGCCGAGGCCGGTGAGCACCTGGCTCGACGCCAGGGTGAGGTTCTTGAGGCCGGTGGCGTACGGCGCGGCGGCGAGGCCGGCGGCGCCCTCGAGCGTGCCGCGCCACACCGACGCCATCATGGCCGGCAGGCCGCGTCCGACCTCGTACGAGCCGCGCCCGCCCGCCGTCGGCGCGGTCGCCTCGTGCGGCGAGTGCACGAGCACGACGTGATCGGCGACGTACGGCATCACGCCGTCGAGCGCGTCGAGCAGGCGCGCGCGGAGCGCGGCGGTGCGCGGCGCGAGCCGGGCGAGCTCGGGGCCGGGTCCGGCGGTCTCGTC
>JAIOII010000977.1 GCA_019912685.1 Kofleriaceae bacterium | reverse complement strand
CTCGTCGAGCCAGCGCTGGATCTGGGCGAGCACGGCCGGGTCGTCGGTCACCGGCCACGCCGCGGGCGCGCCCGCCGCCTCCCAGGCGACGAGCTGCGCGACGGCCTCGACCTCCGTCGCCGGCCCGGCGAACGGCGGCATGAACGCCTTCGTGCGCTGCAGCTTGGCGATGTTGAGGCGCAGCTGATCGAGCGTCCAGCCGCCGCCGAGGTGCACGAGCCCGTTGGCGCCGCTCATCGTGTGGCACGCCGAGCACTGCACGCGCACGACGTGCGCGCCGAGCCGGAGCTGCGGGTTCGGGTAGCGGCCCTCGTCGCGCAGGGGATACGGATCGCCGGTGACCGAGCCCTCGCGCCGCATGCGCGCGACCTCGCCGGGCGTGATCGCGTTGGAGAAGAGCACCTGGCGGATCGTGTACGGCTTGCGGGCGCCCTCGCGCACGAACTCGCCGGCGGCGGTCGCCGCGAACGCGAGCGCGAGCAGGAGCGCGGCGGTCGCGCCGCTCGCGTACATGCGGCGCCACAGGATGCCGACGAGGGCGTAGGCGCCGATGAGCAGGGACGCGCCCGCCGCCAGGGCGAGGAACATCGACATCGCCACCGAGCCGCCGGTGATCCACGCGCGGCTGTCGGCGGGGATGACCGCCAGGTACCAGAGCCCGAGGAGCGGCATCGCCGCCATCGGCACGAGCAGCCGCGACACGCGGGCGATGAGCGCGTGACGCGCGGCGCGGTCGATGTCCATCGTGTTGATGACGGCGATCGCGGCGAGCGCGCCGAGCGTGCTCGACACCGCGGCGCGGTAGAGCAGCGACGGCCAGAAGCTCGGGTTGAAGAAGCCGGCCCACACGTCGCCGCTGTCCATCCACGCGCCGGGCGTGAGCTGCCACGACAGGATCCCGTTCACCCAGAAGAGGCTGCCGAACGACGCGACCGAGTAGGTCGCGAGCAGCCTCAGCCGCGCGCCGTCGGGGAGGCGCGCGCCGAAGCGCAGGAACATGTAGCCGGCGATGATCTCGACGGTGAAGCAGCACCACTCGACCGCCCAGATCCAGTGGAACTCGTCGACCATGAGGCCGATCGTCCGCGGCCCGACCTGGATCGTCGTCAGCCACATCGCGACGCCGGTCATGGCGCCGGTGACGAACGACACGAGCACGAGGTACTTGAAGAAGCTGTCGAGGAAGCGGCGGGTGTCGGGCACGCCGCGCCCCGCGAGCCACTGCACGTAGGTGAGGACGAAGCCGCCGCCGATCGCGAACTGGGCGAGGAAGACGTGCAGGATGCCGACGGCGCCGATCACCATGCCCCGCATCGCGGGCCCGAAGTCGTTCACCGGATAGGCGGTCGGATCCATGCCTGCCGCGGTTGGATGCTGCCACGGAGCGTCGAGCGTGCGGCGATTGGCCACACGTGACGGATTCGGTCACGCGCGCCGATCGGAATTGCCCACTGCCGTGAGCAGCGTCGTCGTCGACTGTGGGCCACATGACGCGCGGGTGCCGACGAGACGAGAAGTCGAGGTCCGAGACTTGACCGCTCACCCTGGAGCGACGACGGTGAAGATCGTGGGGGGCATGCCTCGCTTCGGCAGGTATGAAGTCGTCAAGCACCTCGCGTCGGGGGGCATGGCCGAGGTCTACCTGGCGCGCACGAGCGGCGACGGCGGCTTCGTCCGCCACCTGGTGGTGAAGGCGATGCGGCCGAGCCCCGGCCTCGACGGCACGTTCGCGCGCATGTTCCTCGACGAGGCGCGGCTGGCGGCGACGCTGCATCACCAGCACATCGCCCAGGTGTTCGACCTCGGCACGACCGAGGACGGTTCGTACTACCTGGTGATGGAGTACGTGCACGGCGAGACCGTGCGCAACGTGATGGCGGCGGCGCGCGCGCGCTCGGTGCCCTTGCCCCCGGGCTTCGGGGTCGCGGTGGCGTCGGCGGTGGCGAGCGCGCCCGCGTACGCGCACGAGCGCACCGACGACCGCGGCTTGCCGCTCGGCATCGTGCACCGCGACGTGACGCCGGCCAACGTGCTCGTCGGGCAGGACGGCGCGGTGAAGCTCATCGACTTCGGCATCGCGAAGGCGGTCGCGCGCACGTCGACGACGATGACCGGCGTGGTCAAGGGCAAGGCCGGCTACATGGCGCCCGAGCAGGTGCTGAACCAGCCGGTCGACGCGCGCACCGACGTGTTCTCGCTCGGCATCGTGCTCTACGAGCTCACCACGGGCGAGCGCCTGTTCGCGGGCGCGACGGACTTCGACTCGGCGCAGCGCTGCGTCTCCGCGGCCGTGCCGCGCCCGACGAGCGTGGTGCGCGGCTACCCGCGCGCGCTCGAGGAGGTCGTCCTGACCGCGCTCGCGCGCGAGCCGGGCGGACGGTTCGCGAC
>JAIOII010000976.1 GCA_019912685.1 Kofleriaceae bacterium | reverse complement strand
GCGCTCGGTGCCGGGAGCGCCGGCGTGGCGCGCGCGCAGGTCGACGAGCCTCCGCGTGCGACCGCGGCGCTGCGGGTCTACGCCGACGACGACCGGGTGACGGTCTACAGCCCGAGCGCGAGCGCGGTCGCCGCCTTGCCGCACGACGTCGCGCTCGACGCCGCGGTCACGGTCGACGCGGTGTCGGCGGCGTCGATCGACGTCATCTCGACCGCGTCGCCGTACGCCTTCCACGAGGAGCGCGTCGAGGGCGCCCTCGGCGTCGCCGTCCCGCTCGCGCTCCGTCACCGCGCGCGCGTGCGAGCCATCGTCTCCGACGAGCGCGACTACCGCGCGCTGCGCCTGAGCGCGGGCTGGCGCGGCGAGCTCGCCGCCCGCAACGTCACGCTCGACGTCACCTACACCGCCGGTTTCGACACCGTCGGCCGCGCCGGCGATCCGAGCTTCGCGCGCGATCGCCGCGAGCACCGGCTCGCGGTCGCGCTCACCCAGATCACCGATCGCCGCGGCTACGCCGACGTCGTCGTCGAGGCCGCCGATCAGCGCGGCTACCTCGCCAGCCCGTACCGCTTCGTCGCGATCGAGCTGCCCACCGGGCCGGCGTACACGCTGCCCGAGCGCGTGCCCGACGAGCGCACCGCGATCGCCGGGCTGGTCCGCGTCCGCCGCGCGCTCGCCGCCGCCGACTTCGCGCACGCCGACTACCGGCTCAGCCGCGATACCTGGGGCCTCACCAGCCACACCGCGAGCGCGCGCTGGGCCCGGGCGCTCTCCGACGACGAGGTCCTCGTCGGGGTCGAGCTCCGCGGCTACCTGCAGGACGCCGCGCGCTTTCACCGCGCGAGCTACACGGGCGACGCCGGCGCGCCCGCGTGGCGCACGCGCGATCGCTCGCTCGGCGCGATGGCGAGCTTCACGGCCGGCGCCGTCGCCGAGGCCGTGACGCCGTGGCGCGAGCTGCGGCTCTCGCTCTCGGCCGCCTGGGTCCGGTTCTGGTGGTTCGACGATCCCTATCAGGCCGAGCGCGACGCCGTGGTCGCGAGCCTCGGGCTCTTCCTCCCGCTGTGAGGTCGCCATGCGCCCCGTCTCCATCCTCATCGCTTCCGTGCTGATCTCCGGGCTGGCGGCGTGCCCCGGTCCCGAGGCGAGCCACGACGCCGCCGACGCCGAGGTCGACCTCGACTGCGGCGATCGCCTGCGCGCGCTCGTGCGCGTCCCGGGCGGCGCGTACGTGCCGCTGGCCGACGCGGGCGACGGCGGCGAGCTCGTCCTCGGCTTCCAGGGCTTCCGCTACCTCTACCTGCGCGCCGGCCTCGACGCGGATCCCGGCGTGTCGAGCGCCGCCGTCGTCGTGCAGCTCGACGGCGACGCGGTGCGCTCGCAGCCGCTGCACCTCACCTTCGGCCCCGACGCGAGCGGCGTGGTGAGCGCCCCGATGCAGGTCTTCTTCAACGACGACCCCTTGCCGACGCTGGTCGATCGCGGTGTCGCCCTCGAGCTGCGCCTCGGCGCGCGCTGCACCCGCGCCGGGCGCACGATCCTGCGCTACGACCCCACGTGCTACGAGGGCCCCGACGGCCAGCCGGTCTGCGGCGAGCCGGACGGCGCGCCCGACGGAGGCGTGTGATGTGCGCGCGGCCCGTGACCCGCGCGCTCCTCGCGTTCCTGCTCGCGGCGAGCGCGTGCGATC
>JAIOII010000100.1 GCA_019912685.1 Kofleriaceae bacterium | reverse complement strand
CCATCGACGCGGGCACGCGCCAGACGCGCCGCATGCCGAGCGTGGCGCCGATCACGAGCGCGACGCACGCGACGCCGGCGGTGAGGGCCGCGGCGGAGCGGCCGCCGAGCTCGAGCGCGGCCCACGACGCCGCGAACGCCGCCGCCAGCCAGGGAATCCCTCGGGTCGCCACCTCGAGCGCCCGCCGGCGGTTCGAGGCGCGGCTCCAGCGTGCCAGGGCGCTCGTGACGTTCATCGGTATGCTCCGTATCCCCAGGGCTTCGACAACGCGCGGCGCCGTCGGTTGCAATGGTGAAGGAACGGGTCCCGCCGGTTACCTATTTCCGCATCCGGTAGATGATGACCGCGACCGTACACATCGGTGACGCGACCCCGTCGACGAGGTACGGCTTGTAGCGCCACTCCCGGATCTCGCGGACGAGCACCTCGTCGTAGCCACCGAATCCGGTGCGCTTGAGGAGCCGTACGCTGTCGACGCGGCCGCCGGCGCCGACGCAGACCTGCACGGTCGCCTGGGCGACGTCCTTGCCCTGGTGCAGCATCTCGACGCGCACCATCTCCGGCGGGTAGATGTTCTCGTTGCCCGACAGGCGGAGGCCCCTGGCGACGTGGGGCGGCACGATCGGCGGCTTCACCGCCGGATCCTGGCTCTCGCGGGCCTTGCCGGCCTTGCAGGCGGGGTCGTCGCCGTCGAGCTTGCCGTCGCCGTCGTTGTCCTGGCCGTCCTCGCACTCGGGGATCTCGTCGCCGCCACCGCCCGAGCAGGTCCCGGTGAGACACGTGCCTGTCGCAGTCGGATCCGTGCCGGTGCCCGTGCCCG
Source organism: Kofleriaceae bacterium (assembly GCA_019912685.1). Taxonomy (GTDB): domain Bacteria; phylum Myxococcota_A; class Polyangia; order Haliangiales; family Haliangiaceae; genus UBA2376. The sequence goes on along the minus strand of JAIOII010000100.1, from coordinate 2,483 downwards.
TGCCGGTGCCCGTGCCCGTCGGATCGCCACCGCCGCCGGTCGTCGTCTCCGGCTCCGGGTCCTTCACGACCGTCGGCTGCACCGGCACGTCCGGCTTCACCTTCACCGGCTTCGTCTGGTCCTTCTGCACGGCGAGCTTCTGCCCCGACGGCGGCGCCGGGGAATCGCCGGCCGGTGGCGGAACCCGGATGGTGATGTCGACGTTGCTCGAGAGATCGAGCTTGTCGACCTGCCACATCGCACCCACGACCACCCCGGCGAAGACCGCCGCATGGACGACGGCAGATCCAATGATCACGGCGGTCTGCCACCGCCGGGGCCTCGGCTTCTCGGTGATCGCGTCGAACATCCTCCCGCCGACGCACGAGGGCGCGAGATGGTCTAAGCGCCCGCCTCACAGGGGCTTTTCCCCTGCGACCTCGGGTTTCGCGACGATGTCGCAGGGCGCGGCGTCAGGGGACGAGCGCCATGAGCCGCTCGGGGTCGTCGCTCTCGATCCAGTCGACGCCGAGCTGGAGCAGGCGATCTACCTCCTCCTTGGTCGACGCCCTGGGCGAGAGCGACTTGCCGGTCGTCGAGCCGATCGGGAACAGCGTGTGCGTGCCGATCGCGACGCCGCGGCGGTGGAGCGAGTCGACCGTCGCCGGACCGATGAGCGTGTGGTCGGCGCCGACCGCGCGCATCCCGAACAGCTTGCCGACGTAGTTCGCGCCGAGGATGTGCTCGAGCAGGCGCTGCGGCGTGTGCGCGCGGGTGAAGCGATGGAGGAGCGGGCGGGTGAAGTCGAGCGTGCTGTCGTCGAAGCAGAAGCTGACCAGGAGCGTCGGGTGCGCCTTGCGCGCGGCGAGGAGCCGGCGCGGATCGAACGACGACACGATCACCGAGCCGTCGACGCCGGCGGCCGCGAGCGCCCGCGCGGTGCGCTCGCCCACGTGGGCGCTCCACCACTGCGGCAGCGCGATCTTGAGCTCGACGTTGATCGCGACCTTGCCGGCGAGCTCGGCGAGGACCTCGTCGAGGCGCGCGATCGGCTCCTCGCGCGCGTAGCGGATGACGACGGGCGAGCCGTTCGCCTCGTAGCCCATCGGCACCTCGCGGCGGATGCGCAGCCGGGAGAGCTGGTCCCACGTCATCTCGGCGACCGCGCCGGCGGCGCCGGTGAGGCGATCGACGAGCGCGTCGTGGAAGAGGACCGGCACGCCGTCGGCGGTGAGGCGCACGTCGAGCTCGACGGCGGGGACGCCGAGCGCGATGGCGCGGCGGAACCCGGCGAGCGTGTTCTCCTGGTGGAGGAGCGGCACGCCGCGGTGACCGACGACGAGCGGCCTCGACTTGCCGGCCAGGAACGGGTTCTTCAGCAGGTTGCGCACGAGTCGAAGCTGGGATCTTAGCGCGTGAACGCCGCTTCGTGGCCACAGGTGATGGCGCGAGCGAGGAGCGCGTCGGTCATCCCCGGGATGGCGCGGGCCCGAGCGTGCTCCTCGGCGGCGGTGATGTCGGAGAAGAGGGTGTTGTCGGTGTTCACGCAGGCCTTCACGCCGCGCGCGAGCCACCGCGGGAGCGGGTGGTCCTCCACCGCGGCGATGACCCCGGTGTGCACGTTCGAGGTCGGGCACGCCTCGATCGTGACGCCGCGCTCGAGCACGAGGTCGAGCACGCGCGGATCGTCCTCGAGCGTCGTGCCGTGCCCGATGCGCTGCGCGCCGAGCACCTCGATCGCGACCCCGATCTCGGCCGCCGGCCGCCCCTCCCCCGCGTGCACCGTGCGCCCGAGCCCGAGCTCGGCGGCGCGCCGGAACGCCTCCGCGTAGCTCGCCATCTCCCAGCGATGTCCGGGCGCCGGACCGCCGGCGATGTCGACTCCGACCACGCCGCGCCGCGCGCCGCCGGTCTCCACCAGCTCCATGACGCTCGCGGGATCCTCGCCGTAGAGCGCGCACAGCACCAGCCCCGCGCGCCCCGCGATCCCGTCGAGCGCCGCGTCGATCACGTCGCCGATCGGCTGCCCGTGCAGCTGCGGCGCGAACCGGACCTCGAGCGTCGTCACGTCATCCGCGGCCGCGTCCTCGCACATCTCCGCCGCGACCCGCCGCACCGCCTCGAGCGTCTGCAAGACCGACAGCGTCAGCCGGAAGCACGCGAGCGCGCCGTCCAGCCCCATGCCCGCCCGGAAGCGGATGTCCGCGGGGAGCGAGACACCGACGTGCGCCGCGAGCTCTTCGAGCGTCGCCTTCCGCAGCGACCCGTCGAGGTGACGGTGCAGATCACTCAGCCCCGCGCCCACCGCCACCCCTCCGCTCTCGCACCGCTCCACGCGCCACGATCTGGGACCTGAGGCCCGATGCCTGAGAGGGCGTGATCATTTTGGCGGCCGGGCGATCGACATCCGGAACCGGGTCTGATCAGCTGGCTGCATGAAGCAGCAGCCGCTATTCGGGTCCACCGACGCGCAGGCGTCGGCCACGGCGAAGGACGATGGGGCG
>JAIOII010000975.1 GCA_019912685.1 Kofleriaceae bacterium | reverse complement strand
GCGCTCGACCCGTCCCATGTCACGGCGCAGGCCGTGCTCGTGCAGCTGCTCGTCTTGCCGCCGCGGCGCACGCCGGTGGAGGTCGAGCGCGCGGTCGCCGCCGCCGAGGACAAGACGTACACGGCGCTCGCCACCGCCGGCGCGTGGATCTACATCCTGTGGCTGCCGATCGCGCTCGTGCTCGTGTGGATGGGCGTGAAGCGCGTCGACCCGATGCTCGGCTGGGTCGGCTTCACCGTCGCCGCGGCGATGACGATGATGCTCGCGCGCGCGCGCGGCAAGGCCGACGCGGCGCCGTTCTTCGCCGGGCTCATCCTGTCGAACATCGCGATCGCCCTGACCTCGCAGATCGCGGGCGCGTTCATCCTGACCCCGACGCTCTTCACCATGAACACCGTCGGGTTCGTCGTGGCCGCCAGGCGCGCGTGGCTGTGGCCGACGGTGGGCGTCAGCGCCGCCGCCGCGGTCACCCCGGTCCTGCTCGAATCGGCGGGCATCATCCACCGCACGACCGTCATCGAGGGCGGCGCGATCCGCGTGCACTCGAGCGTCGTCGAGTTCGTCGAGCCGCAGACCTCGGTCGCCGCCGTCGGCGTCACCATCGTGTTCCTCGTCATGGTGACGGTCGCCGCCGGCCGCATCCGCCAGCGCTTCCTCGAGCAGACCCGCAAGGCCGAGCTGGCGTTCTGGCAGCTGCGCCAGCTCGTGCCGAAGATCGAGCGCTGATCGGCTCAGTCCACGAGCTTGAGGTGGCTCGGGCGCTTGCTGCGGGTCGGCGGCGGCACCGGCGTGGGATCGCGGCGCGGATCGGGAGTGACGCTCGCCGCGCCCGCCGCGTCGATCAGATCGTCGGGGATGTCGTCGGGCCAGACCATGCCGCGCTGATCGCCGTCCTGGACGGCGGCGAAGATCGCCGGCCAGGGCAGGACGCAGCGGAACGGCACGCCGCCGAAGGTCAGCGTGCCCGCGATGCCCTTCTCGTCGACGACGAGGTCGGGGATGGGCGGGGAGAGCGCGTGGCCGAAACGCAGGACGAGCTTGGGCTCGCGCACGAAGCGCGGCGGCACCTGCACGTCGCCGCGGCGCGCGTCGAAGTGGACGAGCACCGGGCCGCGCGACAGCAGATCGTCGACGACCTGGCGCTTGTCGGGCGGCGGCGTCACCGGCTCGACGATCGAGTTGGCGGGCTCGATCGCCTCGGGCTCGCGGCCGGTGATCTCGCGGACGTCGTCGGCCGTGATCACGCCGGCGTCGAAGGCGTCGCGCATGACCCCGTCGGCGTGGGCCGCCGCGGCCATCACGCGCTTCACCAGCGACTCGGCGTGATTGGCATGCCGCACGACGGCGTCGTGCGCCTCCAGCGCGCCGATCTCGCCCTTGCGCCACGCCGCCAGGCTGGCGTCGAGATCGCCCAGCGAGATCGCGATCCTGCGCTCGATGAGCGCGGTCACGACCTCCTGGATCCGGGCCAGGCGCTGGGCGTCGTCGGTGTCGGAAGCCATGGAGGGGGTTCTAGCCGCGTGCGCGGGCCAGGTCAACGGATGGTACGTTGACGGCCGTGACGCCGTTCGTGTTCAGCACACCGGTCCGGTTCGCCGACGTCGACCACGCCGGGATCGTGTACTACCCGCGCTTCTTCCACTACTTCCACCTCGCCTTCGAGGAGCTATTCCGCGTGCGCCTCGGTGCGCGCGCATACGTCGATCTCCTCGACAACGACCGGATCGGCTTCCCGGCGGTGCGCGCGGAGGCGGACTACCAGGCGCCGCTTTCGTTCGGGGACACCGCCGAGATCGAGCTCACGGTCGAGCGGCTCGGCCGGACCTCGATCACGTTCCGCTATCACGTGTGGCGCGCGGCCGAGCCGGGGCGCGAGCGCGTGAAGTGCGCCGACGGCAAGGTCGTGTGCGCGGTGGTCGATCTGAGCGCGTTCAAGGCGCTGCCGGTGCCCGATCGCATCCGCGACCTGCTCGCCGATCTCGTCGCGCCGCCGGCCGCCGCGCCGGCGTAGCCGCCGCGGCCCGCGCCGGCTACCAGGGCGCGGCGTCGACCGAGACCGGATCGAGCGTCTGCACGCGCGCGCCGGGTAACAACGAGGTCGCGAGCTTCTTCAGCTCGGCGACGGTCGTCTTCGGCGCGCCGCGCAGCCGCAGGGCGACGGCGCGCCGACCATCGACGTGCAGCAGGTCGGCGGGGTGCCTCGCATCGCTCATCGAGACGAGATCTCGCAGCGGGACGTGCGCGCCGGCCGCGCCGCGCACGGTCAGCTCGGGCCAGCGCGTGCCGCCCTCCTCGATCCCCAGGACGACCGCGACCTCGTCGGCGCCGTCGCGGTACATCGCGACCGGCTGGCCGGCCATGGCGGCACCCAGCACCTGCGCGACATCCGCCACCGTGACGCCGAGGGCGGCGGCGCGCGGGCGATCGATCTCGATCGCCTGCGTCGTCGACAGCTCGCAGCCCTCGCACCAGGCGGCGGCGATGCCCGGCGTCTCCCGGGCCGCCACGACGGCGGCGCCGCCCTGCTCGGCGAGCGCGAGCGCGTCGTCCCCGAAGAGCACCGCCTCGATCACCGGTCCGACGGGCGCGGTCACCAGCTCGACGCGCGCCGGGCGCCCCGGCCGGTGCACCGTGGCCGCGCCACGCAGCGGCGCGAGGCCCGCCTTGCGGAGCTCCTGCTCGACCGCGGCGGCGTCCTTCGGATGGCGAAGGCCGACGCGGACGAGCGCGGGCGAGTCCTTCGCGCCCGGGTCCTGCCCGTCGACGAGGCACGTCGCCTCGGCGCGCTGGGTGATGACGGCGACATCGCGCACGCGCACGGGCGCGCCGCCGCGCTCGGCG
>JAIOII010000099.1 GCA_019912685.1 Kofleriaceae bacterium | reverse complement strand
GCCGCGGCCTCGGCGTGCACCGGGCCGGTGTGGGCGCGGAGCGTCGCGATCCACTCGACCGCGCCGAGCGCGATCACGCCGCCCGCCGACGCCGCGGCGCCGGCGCGCGCGTCCTGGCCGAACGCGCGTCGGAAGCGAGCGCCGATCATGGAGCCTTGCTCAGGCGGTGCTTCATCAGCACCCACATCGCCTCGACGCCGTCGGTCCAGCGCACCTTCTTGCCCTCGGCGATCGCGCGCGCGGTGTACGAGATGGGGACCTCCGCGATCGGGATCTTCTTCCGGCCGAGCTTGGCCGTCACCTCGGGGCAGAACTCGAAGCCGGTGCACTGGAGCTCGAGCTCGCGCAGGAGCCTGGTCTCGAACAGCTTGAAGCAGGTCGCCTCGTCGCTGATCGCCAGGCCGTAGAGCAGGTTGGCGGTGACCGTCAGCATGCGGTTGGCGAAGAAGTTCGCCATGCGCATCCCGGTCGGGCGCGGGTTCGCCATGAAGCGTGACCCGTAGACGACGCGCGCGCCCTTCTTCACCTCCTGGAGGAGCGCGGGGTAGTCGGTGACCTCGTACTCGAGGTCGGCGTCCTGCACGAGGCAGTACTCGCCGGTGGCGGCGGCGAGGGCCGTGCGGATCGCCGCGCCCTTGCCCTGGTTCTGCTCGTGGCGGACGAGCGTGATGCGCGGGTCCTTCGCCGCGACCTCGGCGGCGAGCGCGGCGGTGCGGTCGGTCGAGCCGTCGTCACAGACCACGATCTGCTTCTCGAAGCCGAGGGACTCGGTATCGACCGCGGCCACGCGCGCCAGGAGCTCGGCGATCGTCGCCTCCTCCTGGTAGGCGGGGATGAGGATCGACAGCTGCATCAGCCTCGCGCATGTACCATATCCTCGTGGTATCCGGAGCGGATGGAACGCTCCTGGCTCGCCCGCCGCTGGTGGGCGATCGCCATCGCGCTGGTGATGGTCTACGCGTTCCCGCACTACCCGAGCATCCGTAGCGCGAACGAGCTGCCGCGCCTGTACCTCGTGATGGCGATGGCGGACGACCAGACCTTCGCGATCGACGAGGGCGTCGCGCGATGGGGGGCCACCGCGGACGTCTCGCCCTCGGGTGGGCACCAGTACTCGAACAAGGCGCCGGGCAGCTCGATGCTCGCCGTCCCGGCGTATGTCGCCCTGCGCGGGGTCACGCACGTCGCCGCCGGGCGCGAGCCGACGCTCGGCGAGATGATGTGGACGTTCCGCATCTGGACCGGCGTCCTCCCGACGCTCCTCTTCCTGGGGCTGCTCTGGGGCTTCCTCGCGCGCTTCACCCCCGACGAGGATGCCCGGCGCGCGACGATCGCGATCTACGGCATCGGATCGATGGCGCTCACCTACTCGGTGCTGTTCATCTCGCACCAGCTCTCGGCGGTGTGCATCGGCGCGGCGTGGATCCTGGCGGCGCGGGTCATCGAGGACGAACGCGACGATCGGTGGATGCTCGCCGCCGGCGCGCTCGCGGGCGCGGCGCCGCTCGTCGACTACCAGGCGCTGTTCGCCGCGGTGCCCATCGCGTTCTGGGTGCTGATCGAGCTGTTCGAGCGGCGGCGCGGCTTCCGGCCGGTCATCCAGCCGATCGCGTGGGCCACGCTCGGCGCGGCGCTGCCGATCGCGATCCTCCTCTACTACCACGACGCGTGTTTCGGCTCGCCGTTCCGGACCGGGTACGCCGCGTCGGAGACGTTCGCGCACTTCCACCAGAAGGGCTTCCTCGGGATGGACCGCCTGCGCTGGGAGGCGTTCACCGGCTCGACGGTCGCGCCCGACAACGGGCTCCTCGTCTTCTGCCCGGCGCTCGTCCTCGCGCTGCCCGGGTGGGTGCTGATGGTGCGGCGCGGCCTCGTCGCACACGCCGCGGTGACGGCGGCGATCGCCGTCATCTACCTCCTCTTCATCTCGAGCCTCGTCTTCTGGCGCGGCGGCTGGCAGATGGGGCCGCGCTACATCACCGTGCTGCTGCCGTTCCTCCTGCCGGCGATCGCGGTGGCGCTCGCGACCGCGGCGCGCTGGCCCGCGCTGCGGGGCGCGGCGCTCGGGCTCGGCGGCGTGGGCGTGTTCGTGTACACCGCGAGCGTCGCGGAGTTCCCGCACTTCCCCGAGAAGTTCAAGAACCCGCTCTACGAGGTGACGCTCCGCCTCGTCGGCGATGGGCTGGCCGCGCCCAACCTCGGCATGATCGCCGGGCTGCCCGGCGCCTGGAGCCTCGTGCCGTTCGCGCTCGTCGTGCTCGCGCTCTGGGGCGCCGCCGTCCTCGGCGCGCGCGGCCCCTGGCGGCCGCGGCTGGTCGCGGCGGCGGTCTCGCTGGCGGTGACCGCGACGATCCTCGTCGCGTACCGCGGCTTCGACGGGGGCGGCACGATCGCCGACCAGGCGTATGCGCGCACGGTCGCCCCGGCGGTGAAGAGCCAGATGCGGTAAGAGAGGACGCGCATGAAGCCGTGGATCCGAGCCCTCCTGATTGCCCTCGCGGCGCTCGCCGTCGCGCCGGCGTGCAAGAAGCAGTCGGCGGCCAACAAGGCCGAGGACGCGGGGGCACGCGCGCGGCCGACCGCGGAGGACGCCGCCGCGGTGTTCGACGCCGCGTGCGTCAAGGGCGACGCCGAGGCGTGCCGCAACCTCGGCGTGCTCTACGCCGAGGGCACGGGGGTCGCGCGCGATCCGATGCGCGCGCTCGCCCTCTTTGGCCAGGCCTGCGAGCGGAACAACGCCGCGGCGTGCAACAACCTCGGCCTCGTCCTGCTCCAGGGGCACGGCGTCCAGCCCGACGCGGCCGCGGCGCGCCGCTGGTTCGAGAAGGCGTGCGACGGCAAGAGCCTCCTCGGCTGCCGCAACCTCGGCCTCACGCTCGTGCGCGGCGACGGCGGCGACAAGGATCCCGCCGCCGCGCTCGCCGTCTTCCAGAAGGCGTGCGACGACGGGCTCGTGCTCGCGTGCACGAACGCCGCGCAGGTGCACGCGGCGGGCGAGGGCGTCGCCCGGGACCTCGGCGTCGCCGTGAAGCTCTACCAGAAGGCATGCGAGGGCGGCGATCCGGCCGGCTGCCGCCTCCTCGGCGGCGCCTACCTGCGCGGCGAAGGCGTGCCGCCCGGCGCGGCGGCCGCCGCGATGTGGCTCGGGCGCGCGTGCGATCGCAACGACGCGTACGCGTGCGCGGTGCTCGGCGAGCTCACGCGCGACGGCAAGGGCGTCGCCCAGGACGCGGCGAAGGCCGACGAGCTCTCGAAGAAGGCCTGCGCGCTCGGCGAGCAAGCCGCGTGTGCACGGTAGGCCGGATCACGGGATCGCGCGGAGCTCGAGGCCGTGCGCGAGCATGCCCGGCGGGCCGTCGATCACCAGCGTGTTGACGCCGCGCTCGAGGGCCCACGTGCGGAACGCGAAGCGGCCCGTCGCGACCGACGCCGGGCCGCGCGTGAGCACGCGCCCGTTCCACGACACCGTGATCTCGCCGGTGCTCGTCGGGTGCGAGAGCGGCACGCTCACCTCGACGCCGCCGGTGCGGTTGAGCCCGACCCAGATGCGCGCGCGCCCGTCGGGGATCGTGTAGCCGTCCTTCGACCCGGCGAAGCCGCGGCGCAAGGTCGGTGGGATCTGGCCGATCGTGCGGTTGTCCACGGTGCGCGGCGGCACGCTGTTGAGCCCGGGGAAGGTCTCGCCGAGGAAGTGCACCCCGACGATCTCGTCGTAGGCCCACGCGTCGCGGCCGTGGGTGTACGCGAAGTGCGTGCGCACGGGCCACGTCGCGAGGCTCGACGCGCTCGCCGCGAAGCGCCCGAGCCGCCCGGGCACCTTCTGCTTCCAGATGCGCGGCGCGGGCTCGCCGCCGTAGATCCGCGCCGACGGCGACGCGTACGCCGACGCCATCCCCAGGCCGCCGCCGCGGTGTTCG
>JAIOII010000974.1 GCA_019912685.1 Kofleriaceae bacterium | reverse complement strand
GTCGCGCGCGGGCAAGCACGCGACCGTGGCCCAGTTCGTCGCGGTCGGCGCGCTCGCGGTGGCGGCGCCCGGCGCCGTCGTCCTCGCCACGGTGGCCGCGCTGTTCGGTCTCGCCGCCGCCGCCGACTACGTCCGGCGCGCCGCGCGCCTCGTCGTCGCTGCGCAGGAGGCGTCGTGATCAGCGCGGCAGCTCGGTCATCACGCCGGTGAGCCCCTGCAGCACCCCCGCGGCGTTGCGGTTCGCCTCGACGTAGACGGCGAACTGTCGCGGACCGCCTTCGACCGGCAGCGTGATGGTCTCGCGAACGGGTGAGGTCCCGGTCACCGCCCGCTGCTTGAGGGCATCCAGCGACGTCGCGAGCACGGGCGGGAAGAGCTCGGCATCGGTGCGCGTGAGGGCACGTTCCGCCGCCACGCCGAACAGGAGCCCGTACAACCACTCGTAGCGAAGGTCGGCGTCCTGCCCGAACGCCGCCGTCGGGGTCCGCCGCAGGACGATGTCGAGCACGCCGGCGCGCTCCTGCAGGCCCTTGATCCGGGTGACGTCGACGAACGTGATCACCAGCCCCTCGATCACGTTGCCGGTGGTCCGGTACGGCAGGATCCGGGTCAGGTACCAGCGCCCGTCCTCGCCGCGCACCTCCTTCTCCCGGAACGCGAGCGTGTGCAGGACCGCGCGCGCGTCGTCGACGAACGACGCGTAGTCCAGGCGAGACACCAGGTCGCCGATCGGCCGGCCGACATCGGTGGGGATGAGCGGCAAGACGCTGCGGGCCTGGTCGGTGAAGCGCTTGATGCGCAGCTCGTCGTCGAGGAACACCGTGGCGATGTCGGTCGAGTTGAGCAGGTTGCGCATGTCGTCGTTCGACCGCGAGAGCGCGTCGAGGTTCTCGCGCATCTCGGCGTTGACCGTCTGCAGCTCCTCGTTGAGCGACTGCATCTCCTCCTTGGACGTCTCGAGCTCCTCGTTGCTCGACTGCAGCTCCTCGTTGCTCGACTGCAGCTCCTCGTTCGTCGACTTGAGCTCCTCGTTGGCCGCCTCGAGCTCCTCGATCACCGCCTGGTGGCTCCCCTTCACGTGCTGCAGCTCTCGCTGCAGCTCCTCGAGGCGCTCCGAAGCCGCCATCGAGCCGACCGGCTGCACGAGCTCGTTGGCCTTGCGCACGGACTCGAAGACGACGAGCAGCAAGCCGCGGAACGGCTCGGGCTCGCTCACGGGCCGCACGCGGATGTCGACGTGGAGGGTGCCCGCGTTCGACGGCACCGGGACATCGAGACACACGGCGTCGTTGCCCGTGTGAGCGGCGTCGCGCAACGCCCCCGCGAGGTCGAGGCGGAGACCTCCGCGGGCCATCTCGAGGACGTTGAGGCTGGTGAGGGCGCCCGGCTGCAGCTCGAGGAACTGTCCGGTGCGGCCGTGGATGTGGACGATCTCGCCGGTCGCGCGCACCAGGACGTTCGGCGGCACCAGCTGCTCGAGCAGGAGCCGCTCGACCTCCGTGGTCAGGCGCACGCCTCGGCCGGGACCGGAGACCCGCGTCGCGCGCCGCAGCTCGGGAGGGCGCGCGGCCGCGAAGCCCGCCTCGAGCCCGGTCGTGGGCGTGGCGCGCCGGAGGAAGAGCTTCCACTTCTTGTCGACCGTGTCGAACAGCGACGTCGACGAGCCCAGGCTCTCCGAGGGGCCCAGGAAGAGGATGCCGCCGGGGTTCAGCGCGTAGTGGAACAAGGGCAAGAGCCGACTCTGGAGATCGGCGTTGAGGTAGATGAGCACGTTGCGGCACGAGAGCAGGTCGAGCCGCGTGAAGGGCGGATCCGAGGTCGCGTTGTGCGGCGCGAACACGATCATCTCGCGCACGTCCTTGCGGATGCGGTAGCCGTCCGGGCCGGCCGTGAAGTATCGCTGGAGTCGCGCCGGCGAGATCGATCCGGCGATCGACTCCGGATAGAGGCCTTGGCGGGCGACCTCGATCGCGTTCGGGTCGAGATCCGTCGCGAAGATCTGGACCCGGTGAAGGGCCTGCCGGCGTTCGAGGACCTCGCACACCACGATGCCGATCGAGTACGCCTCCTCGCCGGTGGAGCAGCCCGGTACCCAGATCCGCAGCGTCTGGTCCTGGGGCTTGGCGGCGACCATCGCGTCGAGCGCCATGGCGAGCGCGTCGAAGGCGTCCGGGTCACGGAAGAACGAGGTCACGCCGATGAGCAGCTCGCGGAAGAGCGCCTCGATCTCCTCGGGGTGCCGCTCGAGGTGCGCGACGTAGTCCGCGGGCGTGGCCACCTGCGCCACGTTCATCCGACGCTCGATGCGGCGCCGCAGCGTGCTCGGCTTGTACGCCGAGAAGTCGTGGCCGGTCTGGCGCCGCAGGAGGGTGAAGATCCGCGCCATCTCGTCGCGTCCGGCGCCTTCGTCGAGCTGCGCCTCGCCGAAGGCCGCCCTCGCGTAGGCGACGAGCTGATCGGGGATCTTGGAGGGAGGCAAGATGTAGTCGACGAGCGCGGTGGCCGCGGCGCTGTGCGGCATGCCCGTGTACATCGCCGAGGACTCCTCCTGCGCCACGGCGAGCCCACCTGCGCCCTTGATCTCGCGGATGCCCAGCGTGCCGTCGGTGCCCGTGCCGGAGAGGACGACGCCGAACGCGTGCGGACCGCGATCCGCGGCCAGCGATCGGAAGAAGTGATCGATGGGAAGCGGCGGACGCTCGGGCGCCGGCGCCCCGACGAGCAGCGTGTTGTCGCGGATATCCAGGACGTGGCCGGCCGGAGCGACGTAGACGTGGTCGCGCTCGACGGGCGTGGCGCGCTCCACGTGATGGACGGGCATCGTGGTCTGCGCCGCGAGCAGCTCGGGCAGGAGCGTCGTGCGGCCCGGCGACGTGTGGGTGACGACCACGAACGCCATCCCCGGATCCGGCGGCACGCTGGCGAAGAAGCGATCGAGCGCCTCGAGCCCACCGGCGGACGCACCCACACCCACGACCGGGAAGCTGGACGGAGGAACCTGCTTCTCGGCGTCGGTCATCGCTCCCGCGGTCGTATCACGGCGGGAGGAGATCACCCATCGCTTCGAGAAGCTCCTCGACGTCGATCGGCTTGGTCACGAAGCCCACGGCCGGCATCGCGCGCAGGGACTCGACGTCGGCCGCGAAGCCGGGCAAGCCGGTCACCAGCACGATCGGGAGCTCGGGCCGCCACTCGCGCAACAGATGGACGAGCGCGGGGCCGCGCAAGCCGGGTATGACGACATCGAGCAACACGATGTCGGGAGCCACGTCGCGCAGGCATCCCAGCGCCTCGACGCCGTCGCTCGCCGTCGTCACGGCGCCCACGACGTCGAGCAAGAGCTCGGCCAGCGCCCTCGACTGATGACCATCATCGTCGATCACCAGCACGCTCACGCCCGCCAGTCCGGCGTACCGCGTCGCCTCGCGACGCGCGGTACGCACGGACCTGGCCCCGTCACCTTCCATCCCGGTCGAGATCGGCGAGATCTCGATCGAGAACGCCCGGTCGCTCGTCGTCTGACTCGTAGACGGGTCTCCCATGAGCGGCCACATGCATTGGGAGTAACCGGGAGTGAGTCGATGTCACCATCCGGTCATCTACGTAATTCGCCGAGCGGCATCGCTCAGGCGATGCGACGCCGGCCGAGCTTCGCCAGCGTGTCGAGGAGGCGTTCGAGATCGACGGGCTTGCCGACGTGAGCGTCGAAGCCGGCGGCCAGCGAGCGCGTTCGCTCGGCGGTCGTCGTGTGCGCGCTGAGCGCCACCGCCGGCAACGCGCGCGCGTGCGATGGACCTTCGCTGCGGATCCGCCGCAGGAGCGCATATCCGTCCTCGACGGGCATCGCCAGGTCGGTGACGAGCACGTCGGGCGGCTTCGTCGCGATCGTCTGCCACGCCGCGGCGGCGGACTCCACGCATTCGACGGTCGCGCCGGCCGCCCGCAGGAGGTGCGCGAGCGCATCGAGCATCTCGCGGTGATCGTCGACGAGGAGCACGCGCAGTCCGGCGAGCTTCGGCGGCGCGCTCGGCACGTCGGTCGTTTCCGCACCCGTGCGTCCGGGCACGGGCAGCGAGACCACGAAGCTCGCGCCGGTTCGCGGTCCGTCGCTCTGCGCGCGGATGGTGCCGCCGTGGAGCTCGACGAGCTGCCGCGCGATGGCGAGGCCCAGGCCCATGCCTTCGCCCGACGACGACTCGTCCTGGGAGAACGGCTCGAACAGGTGGGGCAGGAGCTCGGCCTTGATGCCGCGCCCGGTGTCGCGCACCGTGATGATCACGTTCGCGCGCCGGCGTTGCACCGACAGGGTCACGTTGCCGCCGGCGGCCGTGAACTTGATCGCGTTCGAGAGCAGGTTCGAGATCACCTGGCGGAGGCGATGGGCGTCCGCCTCGATGCGCGGGAGCAGCGGCTCGAGCTGGAGGAGGAGGTGAACTCCCGCGGACGCGGCGGCGGGCCGGAGCTCCTGGACCGCGGCGGTGAGCACGGGCGCGAGCTCGACCGGCTGGAGCTCGACGCGCAGCTTGCCCGTCGCGGCGCGCGCCACGTCCAGCAGGTCGTCGACGATGCGCGCCTGCAGCTCGGCGCAGCGGCGGATCGCGTCGAGCGCGCGCGTCCGCAGCTCGGGATCGTCGGGCGCGTCGCGCAGCGCCCGCTCCCAGAGGAGGAGCGTGGCGAGCGGGGCGCGCAGCTCGTGCGATACGACCGCCAGGAAGCGATCGCGCAGCGCGATCGCGCGCTCCGCCTCGGTGCGCGTGGCGTCGTCCGCCGTCATGCCTCGAGCAGGCCTTCGCGAGCGGCGAGGCGGACCAGCTCGACGATCGAGTGCACGTGGAGCTTGCTCATGATGTGCTGGCGATGGGTCTCGACCGTGCGCGGCGCGATGAAGAGCTCCGCCCCGATCCGGTCGTTGGTGAGCCCGCGCACCAGCAGATCGAAGACCTCGCGCTCCCGCGGCGACAGCGAGCCGAGCGGCGTCTTCCCGTCGAGCAGCGCGTCGAGGTCGGCCGGCACCAGGCCGGGGGCGAGGTAGCGGTTCCCTCGGTGCACGCACTCGACGGCGGACACGAGCGCGTCGGGATCCTGCGTCTTGAACGCGTACCCGGTGGCGCCCGCGCGCAACATCTCGGCGACGCGCGCCGGCGCCTCGTGCATCGACAGCGCGAGCACGGCGCACGCCGGTTGCAGCCGCCGCAGCTCGTGCGTCACGGCGGCCCCGCCGCTCTCGGGGAGGGACACGTCGAGCAGCGCGACGTCGATCACCGTGGCGCGCCCCAGCTCGATCGCGGCGCGCGCCGTCGCGGCCTCGCCCACGACCTCGATGCTCGTGCGACGCTCGAACAGCAGGCGCAGCCCCTCGCGGAAGAGCGCGTGATCGTCGATCAGCGCCACGCGGATCGCCGCGGAACCCTCACTCGAGGCGCGCGTGCCCATGCGATCCCTCCTCTCCACCCGGCAGGCGCACGGTCACCACCGCGCCCTGCCGCGCACCGCGGCTGGCGATCGCGATCCGACCACCTTGCCGCTCCACCAGGTACCGCACGAGGGTCAGACCGACCCCGAGCCCGTCGCGGTCGCGGGTGGAGGAGGCGTCCTCGAGCGCGAAGGGCTGGAAGAGGTGCGGCAGGAACTCGGGGTTGATGCCGCGGCCGGTGTCGCGCACGCAAAGCTCGACCTCGTCGCCCTGGCGGGCCAGGGACACGTGCACCCGTCCCCCGGCGGGCGTGAACTTGATCGCGTTCTCGATCAGGCGCCACGTGATCTGCTGGAGACGCACGGGATCGGCGTGCACGTGCATGGCCTCGGCACGCTCGTCCAGCTCCGCCTCGATGGTCACGCCGCCGGCGGCCGCCGCCTCGCCGACGCCCTCGAGGGCCGCGCGCACCACCGGCCGTGGATCGAAGCGCGACAGCTCGATCTTGATGTCGTGGGGCGGACGCGCCGCGATCGCCACGTCGAGCAGGTCGTCGACGAGCCGGGCCTCGGCGCGCACGCCGCGCTCGATGGCCTCGATCGCCTCGAGCCGGCGCGGTGAATCGACGTCGGCCACGCGCAGGACGCGGGTCCAGAGCGAGATCGCGTTGAGCGGCGTGCGCAGCTCGTGCGAAACCAGCTGCAGGAGCGATTCCTTGACCCGGTTCGCCTCCTCGAGCTGCACCGAGCGCAAGCGTTGCTCCTCGCCGCGCACGCGGTCGCTGACGTCGAGCGCGCCGAGCACGAGCACGCGCTCGCCGCGCTGCTGGCTCGCGCGCGCACCGAGCACGAGGACGCGACGCGTGCCGTCGGCGACGCGGCATGCCACCTCCAGATCGTGCAGGTCGACCTCGAGCGCCAGCCGCAGGCGGTCGGCGAGGGCGGGGTCCTCCCAGCGCGCCAGCTCGAGCAGGGGCTTGCCTTCGATCGCATTCGCCGCCTGGAGGAGCGCGTGAAACGCGGCGTTCGCCCAGCGAACGCGCAGGTCGGCGTCGAGCACCGCCAGCGGGTTGGGCGCCGTCTCGACCACGACGGTGGCGTGCTGTCGAGCCTCGTCCGTCGTCTGCAGATGGCGATGGATCGAGGTCGTGTCGAGGCAGGTGAGGGTGATGCGCGCGCCGCGGCTGGGGTGCCGGTCGGGACACAGGCTGACGTGGAAGCGGCGCCCCTCGGCGTCGGCGACGTCCCGCTCGATGGACCGCCCGGACTCCGAGACCTCGCGCACGGCGGCGGCGAGGTCGAGCTCGCCGAGCCAGCGCCGCCGCTCGGCGAGCGGCCGGCCGACGTCGTCCGGCGTCAGGAGAAAGATGTCGCGCGCGGCGTCGGTGAACCGCAGCACGGTGCCGCGGCCGTCGAGGGTCACCACCGCCGCGCGCCCGGCGAGGACGCCGAGCGTCTTCGTCAGCTCCCCGCGCGTCAGCTCGAGCTGCGAGGTCGTGTCGTGCAGCTCCTCGGTGGCCACGACGAGCTCCTCGCGGGCGAGCTCGAGCTCGCGCACCGCCGCGGCGTGCTCGGCCACGAGGTACCCGAGGTGGGCGCGCACCGAGGCGAGCTCGCGCCGCAGGTGCGAAAGGGTTGCGCGGTCGGAGTACGCATCGACCTCGCCGTCCTGGACGAAGCGGACCACGAGGTCGTGGCTCGCCGCGGCGCGGGACGTGGGGCCGATCTCGACGTGGACGCGTTCGGTGCGGTCCTCGCGAACGATCGCCGCGGAGCGCCGGACCGTCGACCCCGTCTGGCGCGCCTCGGCGAGGCCGTCCCGCAGCGCTCCGAACAGACCGTCGGCCGCCATGACGAGCACGTTGCGCAGCGGCGCTCCCGGCGACACCTCGAGGTACGGGTCGACGCGCCCGTTCACCTCGAGCACGTTGTCGGATTCGTCGAGCACGACCGACGGGTTGCTCCGGGGGACCTTCACGACCGCGACCTTCCGTTCAGGTACCTCATACCCTCGAGTTCACCTGCAGTCATGGTGCCGGACCTGGGAAGCACGATGTGCGCAAACATTTCGTCCCGGGGCCGCGCGGGCATGTGCCGTGAGTTACGGGTCGGCCAGCGGGAGCTCGATGCAGAACTCGCTCCCGTGACCGGGCGCGCTCACGACCGACACGGCGGCCCCCTGGGCCTCGGCAAACGAGCGCGCGATGTAGAGGCCGAGCCCGACGCCGTCACGCGAGCGCCGGCGGGCCTGGAAGTACCGGTCGAAGATGCGCGACAGGCTCTCGGGCTCGATGCCCGGGCCGCGATCGACGACGCAGACATGGGCGCGGTTGCCTTCGCGCTGCCCTCGCAGCTCGATCGCGCTCGCGTCGGGCGCGAACTTGACCGCGTTCTCGACGAGGTTCCACAGCACCTGGAGCGTGAGCTCGCGGTCGCAGCGGACGTGCAGCGTCGCGTCCACGTCGAGCGTGATGTGCTGCCCGCGCCGCCGGGCGAGCGGCGTCAGATCGGTCGCGGTCTCGGTCACGAGCTCGAGCAGCGAGTGGCTGTCGAGCCGGGGCTTGACGCGGCCGGCCTCCAGCCGTCCGGCGTCGAGCAGGTTCTTGAGCTGGCTGCGCATGCGGTCGGTCGCCGCCATGATCTGGCCGAGCTGGAGCTCGACCTCCGACCCCGCCGCCGGCGAGAGGAGCTGCTCGAGCAGCGCCGCGCTGGTCGCGACCAGCGCCAGCGGCGTGCGCAGGTGATGCGAGACGATCGCGAGGAGCTCGTCGCGGGTCCGCGTGGCGTCCTCCGCGCGCCGGCGGAGCTCGCGCTCGATCGTGCCGGCATGCAGCAGCGCGAGCTCCTGCTCGATCGCGTAGACGATGTGGCGCACCGCCATCAGGTGCTCGCGGTGCCCGTCGTCGGCC
This sequence comes from Kofleriaceae bacterium, assembly GCA_019912685.1. Classification (GTDB taxonomy): domain Bacteria; phylum Myxococcota_A; class Polyangia; order Haliangiales; family Haliangiaceae; genus UBA2376. The sequence continues at coordinate 2,358 of JAIOII010000974.1, read as the reverse complement.
GACGCCGTCAGATCGATCGCCCCCACGATCTGCCCGTCCGACCCGCGCACCGGACAGCCACAGCACGAGGTGTCATGCCAGGCCCGGCACCAGTGCTCCGAGCCGTGCACCACGACCGGTTCGCGGGTGGCGAGCGCGGTTCCGGCGCCGCTGGTGCCCATCGCGGGCTCGGACCAGTCGACTCCCGGGATCCGCTGCGCGCGCTCGCGTAGCTCGGCGGGTTCGCCCATCGCCTCGAGCACGACGCCGTCGCGATCCACCAGGTAGATCACGTGTCCCGTCGCGAACCGTCGCGTCGCCCACGCCAGGTGCGGCTGCGCGACGGCGATCAGCTGCCGGTTGTGCGCCAGCCGGAGGTCGAGGTCGTCGACGCGGACGAAGCGCGGCGCGTGCGGATCGACGCCGGCGTCGCGGCTCCGGTGCCAGGACGCGAGGATCGCCGGCGCCACGTCGCCGTCGACTGCCTCGCCGCGCTGGAAACGCTGCCACGCGTTCATGTCAACGACGTCTCGGCGGGCAGCGTGATGGTGAACCGTGTCGATCCCGGTCGCGAGCGCACGGCGATCGTGCCGCGGTGATCGGCGACGACGCGCTCGGCGACGTTCAGCCCCAGGCCGGTACCCATCGGCTTGGTCGAGAAGAACGGGTCGAAGACCGCGGTGACGTCGGCGATGCCGACTCCGTCGTCCTCGAGCTCGATGATCACGCGATCACCCGCCGTCCGGATCGCGATCGTGAGCGTGCCGCCGGAGGGCATCGCCTCGATCGCGTTCTCGGCGAGCTTCCCGAGCGCGCGGGCCATGCCGTCGGGGTCGACCTCCAGGTCGAGGTCCGCTTCGAGCTCGTACACGATCGCGACGCCCTGCCTGGCGGCGACGCGCGTCAGGCCGGCGAGCGCGCGCTCGACGAGCGCCCCGGCCGCGACGCGTTCGATCGAGGTCGACGACGGTCGCACGCAGCACTCGAACTCGGTGAGCGTCCGGGCCAGGCGGCGGAGCTCGCTGCGGGCATCGGCGAGGCGTCCGAGCACGGCCAGGCTCGTGTCGTGGTCGTCGCGCAGGAGCTGGCGGGTGACCACCTCGAGCTGCAGGAGCGCGCCGTTGAGCGGGTTCCTCAGCTCGTGGGCGAGGCCGTCGCCCAGCCGCGAGAGCGCGCGCCGCTGGTGCTCGCGTAGCCGCGACTCGAGCACCCGGGCCGCCGATCGCTTGCGATCGAGGGCGTTGCGCACCGTGCTCACGAGCCGGTGCGGCGCGAACGGCTTGATCAGCAGCGCCGAGGCCCGCTGGCCCACGGCGAGCGCGGCGTGATCGAGCGTTGCCTGACCGGTGACGAAGACGATCTCCGAATCCGGTGCGTGCTCGCAGATGAGCGGGGCGAGCGCGAGCCCGTCTCCGTCGGGGAGCATGATGTCGACGATCGCCACGTCGAACGACGACCTCCGGGCGAGGTCGAGCGCTTCCTCGACGGAGGTGGCGATGCTGGCGCGGACGCCGAGCGGCGAGAGCAGCGCCGCGATGTTTCGGGCGAGAGCGACATCGTCGTCGACGACGAGCACGGTGGCGACATCCACGAGCGCGATGTCATGCACGAACGAAGCCCAGCGGGGGCCCGCCGGATCGCGCAAGCGTTGCGTCCGCCCCGGCGCGGCGGCGGGCGTGCGCACGCCTTGCGATGGCTTGCTGCTCTCGGCGTGCTCGAGCCGCGCTATCGGTCGTGGCTCGGTCGTGGCTCAATTGACCCGCGCGGAAGCGCGGGAGGACTTGAGCAGCTCGGCCGCGTGCGCGCGGGCGCGCGCGGTGGCGGCGCCGCCGAGCATGCGGGCGAGCTCGTCCTTGCGCGCCGCGGCGGCGAGGCGCTTCACGAGCGTCTCGGTGCGGCCGCCGACCTCGACCTTCTCGACGTGGTAGTGCGCGTCGGCGTAGGCCGCGATCTGCGGCAGGTGCGTGACGCACAGGACCTGGCGGTGATCGGCGACGGCGCGGATGAGGGCGCCGACCGCCTGCGCGGTCGCGCCGCCGATGCCGGAGTCGACCTCGTCGAAGACATAGGTCGCGACCTCGTCGGCGCGGCGCAGCGCGAGCTTGAGCGCGAGCATGATGCGCGAGAGCTCGCCGCCGGACGCGACGCGCGCGAGCGGCCGCCGCTCCTCGCCCTTGTTCGCGGCCAGCATGAGCTCGACATCGTCGACGCCGTGCGGGCCCAGTCTCGGCTCCCGGCGCGGCTCGATCGCGACCTCGAGCCGCGCGGCGCTCATGCCGAGCTGGCCGAGCGCCTTGGCGACCTCGCGCTCGAGCCGCTTCGCCGCGCGGGTGCGGCTCTGCGTGACGGCGGCGGCGGCGCGCTCGGCGCGGGCGAGCG
>JAIOII010000014.1 GCA_019912685.1 Kofleriaceae bacterium | reverse complement strand
ATGGGGGCGTCGACGCCCGACCAGATCGGAGATCGCGTGTGCGGGGACCGATCCGGAGGTACCCGCACGGACACCACCGCGGTGTGCAGACGGCCACGACCGTAGACCATCACCGCCCGGATCCGATGGCGATCAGGACCGTCGCACGGCCGGAATGCGTCGTGCTCGAACTTGCGAACCCAGCGCGGGCTCTCCTCGAGTCGGCACCATGCGTTCGCTGCGTACCAGGCGACCACCCGCTCCCGCGGGGTCCCGAGCGGCGTCTCGTCGGTGACCAGCGGTCGGCGGAGCGACGTCCCACCGCACCCTACCAGGGTGACCAGTGTCGCCAGGAGCGCACCCCACGTCACTCGACGTTCACTCGGCACGATCCACCACATGTTAGGATCAGCCTAATCCGTGGGGAGTACCGCCGTGAAGAAGATCTTGGTCGTCGAGGACGACCCGGTGAATCTCCAGATCCTGTCCGACTTCCTCGCCGCGCATGGGTACGACATGCGCGGCGCGGCGACCGGTCCGGAAGGCGTCGCGCAGTTCTGGTCGGAGCGACCGGACCTCATGCTCGTCGACGTGCAGCTCCCGCGGAAGAACGGCTTCGAGGTGTGCTGGGAGATCAAGCGCACGCCGGAGGGCGAGCACACGCCGGTCTTGCTGATGAGCGCCGTGTACTCGCCGCGTGACGAGCAGGATCGCTTCGCGGCGCCGAGCCTCGCCGCCGGCTACCTCTCCAAGCCGTTCGATCTCGGCGACCTCCTCTCGCGCGTCAAGCGCCTGATCGGCGACGCCAGCCCCAGCGCGTAGTCGCCATGTCCTGGCTGCCGCCCTTCGTCGAGGAGCTGCGCCGCGAGGAGTACCGGCCGAAGCTCTGGGCCGGCATCTGGACCGGCTACCTGATCGTCATCGGCTTCGCCGTGCTCGCGGCCGCCGCCGTGCTCTTCGACATCTCGCCGTACGCGGGCCCGTTCGCGGTGATCGTCGCGACCAAGCTCGCGATCAACACGCTGTGCCTCGTCGCGCTCGCGCGCCGCTGGCGGTTCGCCCTCGAGCTCATGACGCTCAACATCACCGCCGACGTGTTCTGCATGACCGCCGGCATCTACTACACCGGCGGCCCCGGCAGCCAGCTCATCGCGGTCTACGTGATCGAGGTCGCCGTCATGGCGCTCCTCTCCAACCTCGGCACGACGCTCCTCACCTCCGCCGGCATCCTCGTCGTCTACGCGACGATGTGCGTCCTCATCTGGCAGGGCGTCCTCCCCGAGACCGAGCGGCTCGGCGCCGGCGAGATGCGCGGCTGGCACGTCATCCTCTACCTCGTGTTCGCCGCCTTCGCGATCGGCGTGCCCACCGTGTTCACCTCGCGCATCATGACCAAGCTGCGCGACCGCGAGCAGAAGCTCGAGGCCCGCACCGCCGAGCTCATCGAGGCCGGCAAGCAGAAGAGCGTCTTCCTCGCGTCGGTGACCCACGAGCTGCGCACGCCGATCCACGGCGTGCAGGGCATGGCCGACCTCATCGCCCAGGGCGTGTACGGACCGGTCGGCGAGAAGCAGCGCGACGCCGCCGCCACGATCAAGCGCAACGCGCAGTCGCTCCTCCACCTGATCGACGATCTGCTCGCGCTCGTCCGCGCCGACGTCGGCCGCCTCGACGTGAAGTACGGGCCGGTCGACCTGCGCGAGCTGGTCGAGCAGGTGACGGGCTCGGTGCAGTGGATGCTCGCGACCAAGCAGCTCACGCTCGTCTCCGACGTGCCCGCCGCGACGGTCATCACCGACCGCCGGCTCCTCACCCACGTCCTCGTCAACCTGATCGCCAACGCCGCCAAGTTCACGCCCGAGCGCGGCGAGGTCCGCATCCGCGCGCACGCCGACGCGGCGCAGTTCTCGATCGCGGTCGAGGACACCGGCATCGGCATCCCCGACGACAAGTACCAGGTGATCTTCGAGGCCTTCCGCCAGCTCGACGCCGGCGACGAGCGCACCTACGGCGGCGTCGGCCTCGGCCTCGCTCTCGTGAAGCGGCTGTGCGACATGCTCGGCGGCACGGTGCGCGTCGCGAGCGTGGTGAACAAGGGCTCGACGTTCACCGTCGAGCTGCCGGCGACCACGCCGCCCGCGCGCGCGCTCGAAGCCGCGAGCTGACGGTAGCGCTCGCGCGTGGAACCGCCGTACTCTACGGCCATCCGCGCGAACGCTGCCAAGAACCTCCACGTCGAGGCGTTCGTCGGTGCGGCCGTCGCCCGCTACCTGCCGGCGATCGCCGTCCTGCGCATCGAGATCTTCCGCGAGTGGCCGTACCTGTACGAGGGCTCGGTCGACTACGAGGCGAAGTACCTCGCCAGCTACACCGGCCCCGACGCGATGGTGGTCATCGCGTTCGACGGCGACGAGATCGTCGGCGCCTCGACCGCGGTCCCGGTGAGCGCGCACCCCGACGCGGTCGCGCCGCCGCTCGCGCGCGCCGGCTTCGAGCTCACCGAGGTCTTCTACTTCGGCGAGAGCGTGCTCCGCGCCGACCGCCGCGGCCTCGGGCTCGGCCACCGCTTCTTCGACGAGCGCGAGGCGCACGCGCGCCGGCTCGGCTACCGCCACGCGACGTTCTGCGCGGTGGAGCGCGCCGCCGACGACCCGCGGCGCCCGCCCGACTACGCGCCGCTCGATCGGTTCTGGACCAGGCGCGGCTTCGTGAAGCGGCCCGACATCGTCGGCACGTTCTCCTGGCTCGACGTCGGCGACGAGGCCGAGAGCGAGAAGCCGATGATCTTCTGGGTGAAGGATCTCGAGGCGGGCTGATGCCGAAGTGGAAGGTCGCGGCGTGCCAGTACCCGATCGAGCCGGTCGGCACCGTCGCGGCCTGGGCGCAGAAGCTCGAGCGGATGGTCGCGGAGGCGGCGCGCGGCGGCGCGCAGCTCGTCGTCCTGCCCGAGTACGGCGGCATGGAGCTGGTGAGCGCGCTGCCCCGGCCGGTGCAAGCCGATCTGCGGCTCCAGCTCGAGCACCTGCAGGAGCTGGTGCCGGCCTACCACGAGACGTGCGCGACGCTCGCGCGCCGCTACTGCGTCTACCTGCTCGCCGGCTCGCTGCCCGAGCGCGTGGGCGACGAGTTCCGCAACCGGGCGTGGATGTACGGCCCGTCGGGCGAGGGCCACTACGTCGAGAAGCTGCAGATGACGCGCTTCGAGCGCGACACGTGGGGCGTGGCGCGCGGCGACACGAACGTCGTGTTCGACACCGAGCTCGGCATGGTGGGCGTCGCGATCTGCTACGACGCCGAGTTCCCGCTGCTCGTGCGCCGGCTCGTCGATCACGGCGCGCGCATCGTCCTGGTGCCCAGCTGCACGGACGCGCTGTCGGGCTACTGGCGGGTGCGCATCGCATGCCAGGCGCGCGCGCTCGAGAGCCAGTGCTACGTGGTGCAGGCGCCGACGGTCGGGTCGGCGCCGTGGGCGATCGCGCTCGACGAGAACCGCGGCGCCGCGGGCGTGTACGGCCCGCCCGATCGCGGCTTCCCCGACAGCGGCGTGATCGCGATGGGCGCGCTCGATCAGCCGGGGTGGGTGACGGCGGAGATCGATCTCGCGCTCGTCGAGGCGGTCCGCCTCGACGGCCAGGTGCTCAACCATCGCGACTGGGTGCGCTCGCGCCACCTGCAGGCGCCGGTCGCCCGCCACGTCATTCGTTAGCTCCTCGTGCGCGTCAGGGCTCGGTGAAGTCGCGGATCACGCGGTGCACCTCGCCGACCTTCGCGTCGACGATCACCTTGCGCTCGACGCCGAACTCGCGGTTCCTGAACACGACCGTGTGTCGTCCGGGCGCCACCGCGATCCCGCGCTGCGGCGTCCATCCCATGTCGCGCCCGTCGACGAAGAGCTGGCACGGCGGCTTGCTGTTGATCCGCAGCTCGGAGAGCGGGCCGCCGCCTTCCTTCACCACCGAGCGTCCGGCGCGCGGCCGCGCGATCTCGGCAGGCGCCCGCGCCCGCGGCCGCGTCGGCCGCTCGACGGTCCTCGCC
>JAIOII010000973.1 GCA_019912685.1 Kofleriaceae bacterium | reverse complement strand
AGCGGCACGTCGACGCACGGCGCGCGAACCGCGGCGTCCTCGCGCGGCGCGCCGTGCGTCGACGTGCCGCGGTCACGTGATCGGCGTGGACGTGGGTGTCGAGCACGAGGTCGAGCGCCAGGCCGAGCTCGCCGACGAGCGCGAGATCGCGCTCGAGCTGCTCGGCCACCGGATCGATGAGCGCCGCCTTGCCCGTCGCCGGATCGGCGAGCAGGTACGTGTAGGTCGAGCTCTCGTGGTCGTACAGCTGACGGAGCAACATGGGCTTCTGGGTCCTCGGGCTCAGATCTGGCTCACCAGCACGAACACCGCCACGGCGATGACGAACCAGCCGAAACCCTGGCGCAGGTTCTCCGGCTCGACCCGGCTGCACAGCCGGCCGCCGACGACGCTACCGCACATCATCGCCGCCGTGACCGCGAGGGTCACGGTCCAGTCGATCGACGCCCGGCCGACGTGCCCGGCGAACCCCGCCGACGCGTTGATCGCGATGATCATGACCGACGTCCCGACCGCCTGCTTGAGCGGGAGGCGCGCGATCAGCGTCAGGACCGGCACGATGATGAAGCCGCCGCCGACGCCGACCAGCCCGGTCACCGCGCCGAGCAAGACGCCCTGGAGCGCGATCAGCGCGACCGAGCGCGCGGTGAGCGGGGTCTCGTCCCGCTCCTCGATCCAGCGGCGCCCGCGCAGCATCGCGACCGCGGCCGACGCCATGAGCAGCGCGAACAGCACCATGAGCAGGCGCTCGGGCAACCACGTCGACAGCCGGGCGCCGCCGAGCGCGCCGCCGATGCCGGCGACGCCGAAGACGAGCCCCATGCGCCAGCGCACGCGCCCGTGCCGGCCGTGGAGCACCGCCGCCAGCGCCGCGGTCACCGCCACCGCGAACAGCGAGCTCGTGATCGCCTCGCGCGGCGACATCGCGGTGACGAACGTGAGCAGCGGCACGGTCAGGATCGAGCCGCCCGCCCCGAGCAGGCCGAGGCTCACGCCGATCACGAGCGCGCACGCGATGGTGACGACCACGAGGGCGGTCACGGCGGCGCGACCAGCGCGATCTCGACGAACGTGATCGCGTCCGCCAGGACCGGCACCGACGCCTGCGCCACGCGCGAATCCGCGGCCACGCCGTCGAGGGTCACGTTGCCCGCGGGCACGTCGACGAGCAGCGCCAAGCCGGCCGCGCCGGTGCCGCCGCTCTGCGTCCACGCCGTCGCGCCCCCGTCGTCGTAGTACGGCGCCACCGACGATCCGGCGACCATCGCGAACGCGACGCCCGGCGCCGGGCTGGTGCCGTCCTTCACGTACACGACGACCGTCCCGTTGCCGTCGGGCACGACCGTGGTGAGCGAGTCGATCACCGCCGCGTAGGCCGCCTGAGTCACCACCGGCGTCTCGATCACGAGCCCGCCGACGGTCGCCGGCACCAGCGAGCGCTCGAACGTCGCCGACCCGGCCCCGGCGTCGAGGACCACGCTCGCCGCCGACACCGGCAGCGTGAACCGCCCGTCGGCGCCGGAGGTCGTCGTCGCCGCCGTGTCCACGATCGAGACGGTCACGCCCGCCTGCGAGGCCACCGTCGGGCACGCGTCCGGCGCGCGCAGATCCGTGACCACGCAGATGAGGCCGGTCACCTCGCTCCCGC
>JAIOII010000972.1 GCA_019912685.1 Kofleriaceae bacterium | reverse complement strand
GAGCGCGACGAGCAGCTCGCCGCGCTCAACCAGGCGCTCGTCGACTCGCGCCGCGGCGGCGTCGCCATGCTGCTGTCCGGGAGCTCCGGCATGGGCAAGTCGGCGCTGGTGAGCCGCTTCCTCGCCGGCCTCGGCACCAGCGCGCTCGTGCTCTCCGGCCGCTGCTACGAGCGCGAGACCGTCCCGTTCAAGACGCTCGACACCCTCATCGACGTGCTCACCAGCGTGCTCCTCAAGCTGGACCCGATGGAGCTCGCCGACGTCCTGCCCCGCGACATCGCCGCGCTCGCGCGCCTGTTCCCGGTGCTGCGCCGCGTGCCGCAGATCGCCGAGCCCGAGGTGCGGCGCTTCCAGCCGGCCGATCCGCAGGAGCTGCGTCGCCGCGCGTGGAGCGCGCTGCGCTGGATGCTCGGCCGCCTCGCCGTCAAGCGCCCGGTGGTCATGTGCGTCGACGACCTGCAGTGGGGCGACCTCGACAGCGCCACGTTCCTCGGTGACCTGATCTCGCGCGGCGATCGCCCGAACATCCTCGTCGTCCTCGTCTATCGCAGCGAGGAGGCGACGAGCCCGGTCGTCGCCGAGATCCACAAGCGGGCGAACACGACGTCGCTCATCCCCGACGTGCGCGCGCTCGAGCTGCCGCCGCTCGCCGTCGACGAGGCGCGCGAGCTCGTGCGCAAGCTCTCGGGCTTCGACGGCGACGTCGAGGCGTGGGCCGCCGGGCTCGTGCGCGACTCCGGCGGCAACACGCTGTTCCTCGCCGAGCTCGCGCGCTCGGCCGGCGCCGCGAATGGCGCGCCCACCCTCGACGAGCTCCTGCGCTCGCGCATCCAGAAGCTGCCGGGCGACGCGCGCAAGCTCCTCACCGCGTGCGCCGTCGCCGCGCGGCCGATGGCGATCGAGGTCGCCGCGCGCGCCGCCGGGCTCGCCGATCCGCAGAGCGCGCTGGCGGTCCTCCGCGCCGAGCGGCTGATCCGCGCGGGGCAGGGCGAGGAGCGCCTCGAGCCGTTCCACGATCGCGTGCGCGCCGCCGTCGTCGACGATCTCGCGACCGGCGAGCTCGTCGCCGTCCACCGCGGGCTCGTCGACGCGTACGGCAACACCAGGCCGACGGCGCACGAGGCGCTCGTCGAGCACCTGCTCGGCGCCGGCGAGGCCGAGCGCGCCGCGCACCACGCGATCGAGGCCGCGACCGTGGCCGAGCAGGCGCTCGCGTTCCGCCGCGCCGCCGACCTGTACGGCATCGCCCTCGAGTACGGCATCTTCGACGACGCCGAACGTCGCCACCTCCTCTGCGCGCGCGCCCAGGCGCTGGTCAACGCCGGTCACCTGCGCGAGGCGGCGGCGATGTACGAGGACGCGATCGTCGGCGCGCCCGACGACGAGCGCGCCGAGCTCGAGCGCTTGCGCCTCGAGCAGGTGCTGCGCTCGGGCCAGCTCCGGGAAGGGCTGCAGCAGGCGCGGGCGCTGCTCGCCGAGATCGGCTACGTGCTCCCCACGACCCGGCGCTCGTCGTTCGTCAAGCTGCTCGCGCAGCGCGCACTGCTGCGCCTGCGCGGCCTTTCGTTCACCGAGCGCGCCGAGAGCCAGGTGCCCGCGGCCGAGCTGCGCAAGGTCGACGTGCTCTGGTCGATCTCGAGCGGGCTCTCGTTCGCCAACCCGATCAGCGGCCGGATCGTGCAGACCTGGCACCTGCGCCGCTCGCTCGCCCTCGGCGAGCGCCGGCGTGTCGCCGCCGCGCTCGCCGTCGAGATCGGGTACGTCGCCTCCGCCGGCTCCGGCAGCGCGGACCGCGTCGAGAACGTGATGGCGCGCGCGCGCGAGGTCGCCGAGCGGAACGGCGACCCCTACCACATCGGCCTCGTCGAGGCGTGCAGCGGGCTCGGCCACTTCCTCCTCGGGCGCTGGCGCCTCGCCCACGATCACCTCGAGGCCGGCCTGCGCCTCATGCGCGATCACGGCGTCGACGCGCGCTGGGAGATCGACATCAGCGAGATGTTCTACCTGGCGTCGCTCTACTACCTCGGCGAGATCGGCGACCTCGTCCGCTGGACGCCGCTCCTCCTCGCCGAGGCGGTCGACCGCGGCGACGTGTACGCGCAGCACGGCATCCGCGCGTGGCGCTCGAACCTGGCGTGGCTGGCGATGGGCAAGCCGGAGGACGCGCGCGCGCACGTGCTCGCGGTCGGCAACGAGCGCGGCGATCTCGCCGAGTTCCACCTGCACGACTACTACCAGCTCGTGTCCGCCGGCCAGATCGACCTGTACGTACGCGACGGCGAGGGCGCGCTCGCGCGCGTCGAGGGCGCGTGGCCGCGGCTCGAGGCGTCGCAGCTCCTGCGCGTGCAGAGCGTCGCCGTCGAGTCCTGGTTCATGCTCGGACGCGCCGCGCTCGCCTGCGCCCACGCGACGCGCAAGCACCGGGCCGAGCGCGTCGCCACGGTACGGCGCTGCGCGCAGCAGCTCCGCGAGCAACCCGCCGCGTGGAGCCAGGCGTTCGGAACGCTCCTCGACGCGGGCGCCGCGCACGCCGAGGGCGAGCTCGAGGCGGCGGTCGCCGGCTACACCGACGCCGAGGTCCGCTTCC
>JAIOII010000971.1 GCA_019912685.1 Kofleriaceae bacterium | reverse complement strand
GCACCGTCACGCAGATGCGCCCGCGCTGCCGGCTCTTGGCCACCGTCGTGGCCTCGCCGGCGACGCGCGTGACCCACCAGCCGAGGAGCGCCATCAGCACGGCGGAGAGCCCCGCCATGAACAGCGTGAAGCGGAGCTGGTACCTCTTGTTGATCAAGAGGTTCTTCCAGCTGCGCTTGTATCCTCGATTGCCGGCGGGGGTCACAGGCCTGCCTTGATCTTGATGGTCGGGATGATCTTCTTCGCCGTGAGGTCCTCGACCACGGCGGCGAGGCAGTCCTCCGACGCGAGGCGGATGTCGGTCGCGTCAGCCGAGGCCGTCACGCTCGCACCACCGTTGAGGAAGCCGAAGACGCTCTTCTCCGGATACGTCGCGATCAACATGCTGACTTTACAGGAGACCGTGGCCGACGACCCCTTTTCTTTCACCGTGAGCTCCGTGAGGGTGCCGTCGACGTGGAAGCCGGTGGCCTTCCTGGCGTCGAGGTCCTTGCGTGTCGGGGACTTGCCGCCCGGCCAGGCCGTCAGCATCGGCTGCCCCTTGGACCTGAACGTCTTCTCGACGGTCGTCCGCATGAGCGCCTTCAGCCTGGTGTTGTCGCCCGACTCGGACTTGGACGACATCGGTCCGAGATCGACGTAGACCGCGCCGGAGGCCACCCCCGCCTGGGTCGAGCCGCCGCCGCCGCCACCGATCGCCTTGATCCCCTGGAGCGTCTTCTCGGCCTGCTTCTTCACCGAGTCGCTCGACTCCCTCGCGATCATCGACGTCAGGGCCTTCTCGACCTGCGTCTTCTGCGGCCCCGACGTCGTCGCGTCGACGAGCTTGCCGAGCGCGACCGCGGCGGCGCCGCGCACCGTCTTGTCCTTGTCGGAGAGCGCGATGACGAAGGCCGGGATGGCGCGCTTGTTCCCCAGCTTCGCGAGCGAGAGCGCCGCGGAGAGGCGAACCTTGTAATCGCCGCCGGTCTTGAGATCGCGGATGAGGTCGTCGACCTTGTCGGCGCGCGCCGGCGCCGCCAGCGCGGCGAGGAGCGCCAGCGCGACGAACACGCTCGAGGTCCAGGATCGGAGCATCACGGATTCGACGCGTGACGAGCAGCGCTCTTCATCCCCACCCGATCACGCTACTCGGTCGAGGCGATCGAAATCAAGGCGCGCTGGGTGAGCGATAGGTGCGCGCGAGCTCGACGTAGTGCTCCGCGCTCGACGCGATCCGCGCGCGCTCGTCGTCGGTCAGCGGCCGCTTCACCCGCGCGGGCGAGCCCATCACCATGCTCCCGGGAGGGATGTCGGTGCCTGGTGTCACCAGCGCACCCGCACCCACGATGCTCCCGCGTCCGATCCGGGAGCGGTCGAGGATGATCGAGCCCATGCCGATGATGCAGTCGTCCTCCACCGTGCACGCGTGGAGGATGACGTTGTGGCCCACGGTCACGCGATCGCCGACGGTCGTGCCCGACACACCGTGGGTCACGTGGATGACGGAGTTGTCCTGGATCGACGTCGCCTTGCCGATGCGGATCGGCTCGACGTCGCCGCGGATCACCGTGCCGTACCAGACCGACGAGCCCGCGCCGATCTCGACGTCGCCGATCACCGCGGCGAGCTCGGCGAGGAAGACGTCCTCGGCGATGCGGGGGCGGAGGCCGCGGAAGCTGACGACGGTCGCCATCGCCGCGCACTGTACCACGTGACCGCGAGCGCTCCGATCGCCGCCCCGACGACGTCGGCGGCGAGATCGAGGAGCGACGCGTCGCGTCCCGGCACGAACGACTGGTGGAGCTCGTCGCTCGCGCCGAAGACGGCGGCGGCGGCGAGCGCGACGAGGGCCGCGCGCAGGGTCGCGCGCCGCGCGGTGAGCGCGAGGAGCGCGCCGAGCGCGGCGTACGCCGACGCGTGGAGGAGCTTGTCCTTGCCGTCCCAGTCGGCGCCCGGCACGTCGAGGCGCGACTGCGACGACAGGACGACGATCGCGATCATCTCCGCCAGCGCCAGCGCGGCGGCGACGATCCGGAGACGGCGCGGGCGCACGACGACGACGCTCAGAAGTCCCAGGCGCGCACGGCGCGCGCGGCCGCGGCGCACGCGCCGTCGTGCGCCGACTCGCCGGCGGAGATCGTGGTGGCGAAGCGCACGATGCCGCGGTGGTCGACGACGAGGACGACGCCGTCGTTCAGGAAGTCGACGCCGGAGAGGAAGTAGCGGAGGACCGACGAGCGCTCCATCGGCGGACGGTCGATCCGCCACACCGTGCCGAGGAGCGGCACGCGGGCCATGAACGCGCTCAGCTCGAGCTGCTGGCCGAGCACGACGGTGCGGAACGGCGCCTCGGCGGCGCCGTCGTCGGCGCCGTGGAGCCGCGCGCGCAGGCTC
>JAIOII010000970.1 GCA_019912685.1 Kofleriaceae bacterium | reverse complement strand
GGCGGGCGCGCAGGCGCAGGCGCAGGGACGGCGCGTCGACGAGCACGGTCACCGCGGCGAGGAGCGCCGCGACCGTCGCGAGCTGCTCGAGGCGCGACCAGTAGAGCGCGCCGGCGAGCCGGATGTCCTCGTCGTAGAGGTTGCCGGGGAAGAACCCGATGAGCGCGTTGTAGCTGAAGACCGGCGGCTCGCTGTAGAAGCGGTAGAAGCCGGCGGCGGCGAGGCCGACGACGACGGCGATGATCGCCGGCACGATCCGGAGGAGGCGAGGGCCGGTGCACAGGGCGATGACCATGCCGCTGCCGGCGGCGAGCACCGTCGAGGCGACGGCGAGGAGCGCGAAGGCCTCGAGGCCGTACCCCCAGTCGCAGGTCGGCGCCCAGATGCCGTGGAGCGCGGCGCCGGCGAACGGGACGGCGATCACGGCGAGCGGCGCGAGCGGGGCGCGCCAGGCGAGCGAGAGCACGAGGCGCGCCGGCGACACGGCCCGATCGAGCGGCCGAGCGTGGGTCGCCTGCGCACGCCGGACCAGATCGGTGCCGAGCGCCAGGCCGGCGAGCGAGCCGAAGGCGGCGGCGACGAGCCCCAGCTCGAACCCGACCACGCCGAAGAGCGGGAGCTGAACCAGGATCGCCGTGAGCAGCACCGCGAGCCCGAGCCAGACGCGGACGTGCCACGACGCGAGCTGCTCGCGGAGCACGCGAGCGATCGAGGGGTCGACGGGCGGAGGCAGACGGAAGCGGGCCACGCGGCGCACCAAGATGCTACAGTGCCCGACGAGGATGGACGAGCCCAGCCAGGCGGAACGGCGGCAGGAGCTTCGGGCGCCGATCGAGCTCAAGGTCGAGTACAAGCGCCTGAACACCTTCTTCGCCGACTACACGCGCAACATCTCGCGCGGCGGCACGTTCATCCGCACGACGCGCCCCCTGCCGATCGGCACCGAGTTCCTGTTCAAGCTGTTCGTGCCTCACCTCGGCGAGCCGCTGCGCGTGCAGGGCGAGGTGCAGTGGATCGTCAGCGAGGCCGAGGTGGAGGAGGGCAAGCATCCGGAGCCCGGCATGGGCATCCGCTTCACCTATCGCCAGGGCTCGACGCAGGAGGAGATCGATCGCGTGGTCGAGCGCCTGATGGTCGACAGCCTGGGCCAGCGCCTCTACTCGAAGCTCATGGACCAGTCGCGCGATAAACCCGGTCCCGGGTGAGTCAACCCCGGATCTCTATGCGAGAGTAGCCGCCCGTGGGCCGCGCGAGGTACCTGCCACCGAACCTGATCACCGGAGCGAGCATCGTCTTCGGCCTGATCTCGATCGGCGTCGCGCACCGCGGCGACTGGCGCCTCGCCGGCTGGCTCATCATCTACGCGGTCCTGAGCGATCGCCTCGACGGCCTGGTCGCGCGCAAGCTGCGGGCGACGAGCGAGCTCGGCATCCAGCTCGACTCCTTCGCCGACTTCCTGAACTTCGGCGTCGCGCCGGCGTTCCTCGTGTACAGCTTCCTGTCGTCACCGGAGATGGTCCACGGCCCGCTCGACCTGCCGTTCGACGCCGGCCTCGCGCGCGTGTACCTGGTGAGCGCGTGCATCCTCTGGGTGCTCGCGGCCGTCTTCCGCCTGGCGCGCTTCAACGTCGCGGCCGACACCGAGATCCCGACGCGCCTCTACTTCGGCGTGCCGACGACCCTGGCCGGCGGCCTCCTGGTCACCTGGTTCCTCGCGTTCCTCAAGTACCGCACGACCGGCGACACCTTCGGCGGCCCCAAGCTCCTCGGCGAGGCGCTGACCACGCCGCGCGGCGTGTGGCTCGCCATCCCGGGCGCGATGCTGGTCGGCGCGTTCCTGATGGTGTCGTCGTTCCGGATGCTCAAGATCGCGGCCGCCGAGAGCAAGGCGATCACCATCTTCCTCCTCGTCTGCGTCGCCAGCGGCTACGTGCTCGGCTTCGCCCAGATGATGCCCGAGTACCTGGTGTGGATGCCCACCGTCTGGACCGTCGTCTTCCTCGTCTGGGGCCGCCTCGCCGCCGAGGCGCGCTACCTCCGCCCACCGCCCCTGTTTCCTGCTACACCATCAGACTCCTCGGGGGATTAGCTCAGCGGGAGAGCATCGGCTTTGCAAGCCGAGGGTCATCGGTTCGATCCCGATATCCTCCACTGAAATCATTAGAGAAACTGGCGGGCGGCGGCGAGGCGGGAAGCGTAGGACCCGGCTAGGACCCGGGCGAGCGGCGGGCACAGCGGGCTGCGCGTCGGACCCGTGGCGTAGGGTGGTTCCGATGGCGACGGGTGATTCGACGATGAGCGCAGGGTCGAGCTTGACCGCCCGGCGCGCGATGTACATCGGGGCCGCGATGATCGCGCTGACCCTCGGCGGGCTCGTCATCGCGTGGATCCGAAACGGATGGGATCTGGAAGCGGCGGCGCTGACTGGCGACGCGGTTGGTCCGCTACTCGGCGTCGGCTCGCTCCTGGCCGTTGGAGCCGCGTTGTGGTCGGTTCGACTTCAGCAGCAAGCGCTCGGCCTACAAGCCGACGAGCTGAAGAAGCAGCAGGAAGCGCTCGAGCGACAACTCGCGTACCAACGGCACGCCGCGCTCCGCGAGGTCTACGGCGAGCTCCTCTCGGCCGTAAACACCTATCACCGCGCGGTCGAAGCCTACTCGAAGCGGCTATACACACACCCGCACGAGGATCGCCGCGTGCGGGACATGAACAAGGCGCCTGTCGAAGCCGCATACGCCGCCGTCGAGCGAGCGATCTGGCCCGTCCAGTTGATCGATACCGACAAGGAGCGCGGTAAGGCCCGTTGGCATCTCACGCGGCACATCTGGCTCGAGCCGAAGCACGATACGACGCAGAATCAGCGGCTCTACGTCGACGTGATCAGCTACAAGCTCGGCGCGAAGTCTCAGCACCATGTCGTCATAACGCGAAGCCTGCGCCTCGAGTTCGGTGACGAGGTGCGAGACGATCCGGAAGGCGATAAGGTCGCTGCGACAGTGCTGGCGGCTTTGAAGGCGAAAGCCGACGCGGCCGAAGCCGCCATCGCTGCGAGCGCCGACCCCGGCAAGTAGCCGCCACGACCACCGGCGCGTGCTTCGTACGCTAGACGCCCTTGTGCGGATAGAGCCGCCAGTGCTCGACGTTGCCGCGGGTGTCGATCAAGTCGAGGGCGTAGCCGCCGATCTTCTCATCCCAGGCCGGCGCGCCCCGCACGACCCGATCGAGGGACGTAGGTGAGATGGCACCGCCGGGCACGATCACGTGAATGGTGACGGGCGCGCCGTCCTCGATCGTGGTGCCCTCGCGGAAGTACGCTTCATTGGTATCGGCCATGAGCCGCCGATATACACGATTGATGGTCGCCGCAAGGGGCTGTCGATCGTGTCGGCGGGCTCCTTCTTGGCCCCCGCCTAGAGGCCGAGGCGCGCCCGCGCGAGCCGCCACTCTTCGCGCACGCAAAGGCCCGCGGCGATGGGCGGCGGCTCCGGGAACGGAAGCCAGAGCTGTAACGGTCGCGTCCGGACGGCTGGTCTCGTCATGGGTACTCCGGCGCGCGGGCGAAGGTGCCCATTGCGCCTATCCCCACGACGGAGCCGCCGGCTCCACTCTACCGGCGACGAAGTAAGAAAGAAGCCGGGAATCGGCAGGCGGCGTGGTTCGTGTAAGTAAGCCGCTTGCGATCCGTATCCTTGGCGCTCGCCGCCGAAGCGTAGCGATCAGACCCGCAAGCGCGTCAGGCTCGCCGCGCCGTCGCCGCTCGCGCGGATGGCGG
>JAIOII010000969.1 GCA_019912685.1 Kofleriaceae bacterium | reverse complement strand
GCCGGGAGCTCGCCGCGCGCGATCGCGTCGCCCGCCGCGTGCCGTGCGGGCGCCACCTGCGCGAGCCACGTCGTGTCCGCGAACGTCTGGCCGCCGATGAGGACGGACGCGTACGCCAGCGCGACCAGCGCGCCGAGGGTCCACGCGAGGCCGCGGTTCGTCACGCGTGGATGGTATCCGCGCATTCTTGACAGGCCAGCGGTCGCGCTCGATAACCGCGACGTGACCGTCGTTCTTCGCAGCGTTCTGGTGGCGGCGCTCGTGTCGTGCGGGCTCGGCGCGCTCGGCGGGCTCGGCGGGTGCAAGAAGGGCGGCGACAACAGCTGCGACGCCGTCGGCGCGCGCTTCCTCGCGATCGCCGAGGCCGATCTCGCGAAGGCGGAGGGCGTCGCGCGCGACGAGCGCGACGCGGTCCACGGCCTCGTTGCCCCGCTGCGCGACGCGATGGTGAAGGCGTGCCGGCAGGATGGCTGGTCGGCCGAGGCGCGCGCCTGTTACGCGGCCGCGCCTGACGAGGCGCGCTTCCGCGCGTGCGAGGCGAAGCTGACCGGCGAGCAGCGCGCGCTGCTCGAGCAGTCGGCGGCGCGCGGGATCCAGGCGAAGTAGCGGGGCGGATCCGCTCGGAGATCGCCTGGGTGATCCGGCGTCCTACACGAAGGACCGTCAGCCCGCTTGCACCTTTTCGACGAGGTGCTGCTAGATTCCGGTCGATGGAGATCGACTACAAGCACGGCCTCCCCGACGCCGATGCTCGCGCACGCCTCGAAGTCCTTGGGGAGTATCTCCACAATCGCCACGGCATCCGCGTGACGTGGACGGACAACAGCGCCCGCTTCCACGGCAAGTACATGGTCGTGAAGATCGACGGCGAGATGAGGCTCGAGCCCGGCATCGTCCGCTTCCGCGGCGAGGACCCCGGCTTCCTCTGGCGCAAGAAGGCGACCGACTACATCCACGGCAAGCTGAAGAGCTACCTGGATCCGAAGTCGACGCTCGCCGATCTGCCCCGCGGCAAGTGAGGCCCAGCCCCGAGGAGTGGGGCCACGAGCGAAGCGATGACCGGGGCGGTCACCGCCGCAGCGCGGCGTCACCGACGCGGATCGCGCCGCCCTCGATGACGCGCGCGTAGACGCCGCGCCGGCGCTCGGCGAGGTGGTCCTTCGCGTTCACCCAGCGCAGCGCGTCGGCGCCGAAGCGCGACAGGTACTTGCGGCAGCCGCGGTGTGGCTCGTCCGTGATCTCGAGCAGCGCGCCGCCGAGCTCCAGGCGATCGCCCGGGCGGAGCGCGGGCTCGCCGAGGTCGAGATCGACGAACAGGTTGTCGCCCATGAGCTGCCAGTCGTCGCGGTGCGCGACGGCGGCGGCGACGCGGACGTCGACGAGCGACACCTGCGCCGAGGGCTTGCCGCCGGTCGCCCAGTGATCGCCGGCGAGGCCGCCCTCGCGGAGGAGCGACGCTTCCTCGGGCGTCGCGCGCTGATCGACGGCGGTGCGCAGCACGATCAGCGCGAGGCGGCCGGTGCGCGGCGCGGCG
>JAIOII010000968.1 GCA_019912685.1 Kofleriaceae bacterium | reverse complement strand
CCACGCGTTCACGGCCTTGACCAGCGGCAGCGCGAGGTGGTCGTCGTGCTGCACGCGCATGCGCTCGAGGTCGGCGCGCAGCGGGCGCAGGTCGTCGAGCACCACGCGCAGCGCGGTCGCGCCCTCGCCGCGCGGGTCGGCGGCGAGCTCGAGCGTGGGGACGACGATGCGGCGCGGGTCGGTCGCGAGGCGCTCGACCAGCGCCGCGCGCTCGACGAAGTGGGCGTCGGGCGGGAACGAGACCTGGCGGTGCTCGACGCGGTCGGCGTGGCGCGCGGCGGCGTGCGCGAGCTCGGCGTCGGCGGTCGCGACGATCGCGTCCGGGTCCCACCACAGCCACGTGGTCGCCGCCGGCACCAGGTCCCAGACCGCGGCGGTGCGCGCGTGGAACGCGGGCATGAGCACGTCGATGCCGACGAAGTCGCCGGCCGCGACCTGCTCGATCAGCTGGCGCGTGGCGCGCGACGGGTGCTGGACCGCGTCGGCGGCGTCGCGCAGCGCCGTCTTCCAGTCGACGTCGCCGGTGACGATCGTGTCGCGCACGGGATGCAGATCGACGCGCTCGATCGTGCGCAGCGTGCGCTGGGTGCCCGGATCGAACAGCCGCAGCGAGTCGACGACGTCGCCGTCGAGCTCGATGCGCACCGGATAGGGCTGGAGCGGCGTCGCGACGTCGATGACCGCGCCGCGCACCGCGAACGTGCCGGCGTCCTCGACCACCGGCACGCGCGCGAAGCCGGCGCCCACGAGCTTCGCCGCGACCTCGTCGCGGTCGACCGTCTGGCCGGGCGTGATCGTCATCGCGCGCGCCAGCAGCTCCTCGCGGTCGAGCGTGCGCCGCAGGATCGCCGCCACCGACGTGACGATGATCGGCGGCGGATCTCCCGCGGCCAGCCGGTAGAGCACGCCGAGGCGCGCCGCCGCGACGACGCGGTCGGCCGCCAGCTCCGCGTACGGCGAGCTGTCGGGCGCCGGCAGCGTGACCGCGCCCTGCGCGAAGAACGCGATGTCGTCCGCCAGCCGCGCGGCGATGCCATCGTCGGCCGTCACCACGATCACGGGGCGAGCTGCGTCGGCCGCCGCCAGGCGCGCCACCGCGTACGCCAGCCACGGCGGCGACGCCCCGTGCAGCAGCACGGGACCTCGGGCGGCCTGGCGTACGAGCTCGCGGACGGACGACACGGCGGCGCAAGCTAGCACGCGCCGCCAGGCCGGCCCGGCCTGTGTTAGACCACGCCATCCATGGCTTCCCTCGACAACCGTAGCTACTACGACGAGTTCGCCGGCTGGTACGAGCGCGAGCGCGGCAAGGGCTACCACCGCATGCTCGACGACCTCGAGGTGCAGCTCGTCGAGCGCTACGGCACCGACCGGGACGTGCTCGAGGTCGGCTGCGGGACCGGCCTCATCCTCGGGCGCGTCGCCACGTTCGCGCGCTCGGCGACCGGCGTCGACCTGTCGGCCGGGATGCTCGCGAAGGCGACCGCGCGCGGCCTCTCCGTCGCGCAGGGTTCGGCGACCAACCTGCCGGTGCGCGACGCGTCGGTCGACGTCGCGTACTCGTTCAAGGTGCTGGCCCACGTCGCCGACATCGAGGGCGCGATGCGCGAGATGGCGCGCGTCGTCCGCCCCGGCGGGTGGGTGCTCGCGGAGTTCTACAACGCGCGCTCGCTGCGCCGGCTCGTCAAGTGGCTCAAGCCACCGAGCGCGGTGTCGGCGCAGACCAACGACGAGGCGGTCTACACCCGCTACGACACCAAGGAGGCGATCGCCGGGTACCTGCCGCCCGAGCTCGAGTGGGTGACCTCGCGCGGGATCCGCATCGTCACGCCGGTCTCGCAGGTCCACGACCTGCCGGTCGTCGGCCACCTCGTGCGCCGCGCCGAGGACCTGCTCGCGGATCGGCCGATCGCGCGCGACCTCGGCGGCTTCCTGGTGGTCGTCGCCCGCCGCCGGTGACGGGGGCTACGTCCGGCGGCGCAGCGGCGTGAGCGCCGTCAGCGGCACGTCGGGCGCCTGCGGCGGTCGCGGCGAGGTCGCGGCCGGCGCCGCGAGCGAGTCGAGCTCGAACGTCGTCGCCGCGAGCGCGCCTGCCGGCATCGCGCCGGGCGCGGCGAC
>JAIOII010000967.1 GCA_019912685.1 Kofleriaceae bacterium | reverse complement strand
GTGACGCGCCCGGCGATCGGCCCGAGGTCGAGCGGCTGGCCGGGGTGCGCGGTGACGATCGCCGAGAGCGTGCGCAGGGCGGCGACGGTGACGCGATCGGTGTCGGTCTTCTCCGGCTTCTTCGCGAGCTCGAGGGTCTCGGCGAACGTGCCCTGGCCGCGCAGCTCGCCGAGCGCGGTGAACACCGCGATGCGCTGCTCGGGGTCGGGCGACTTCTTGGCGCTGGCGACGAGGTCGGCGGCGAGCTCGCCGAGCGCGAGGTTGCCGGCGACGTAGGCGGCGCGCCGGCGCACCATGGCGTCGGCGTCGCCGAGGAGGCGGCGCACGACGTCGATCGTCTTCTTGCGCAGCGCGCCCTCGAGCTTGTTGACGCGCGCCGCGAGCTGGAGCGCCCACAGGAAGGAGCCGCGCAGGCCGGGCGCGTCGTTCTCGGCGAGCGCGCCGATGCGCGTGAAGACCTCGTCGAGATCGGCGAACGCGCCCATGCACTGCGCGGCGGCGGCGCGCACCGGCTCGGGCTGGGCGGCGTCGGCGGCGATGGTGCCGAGCGCCTCGCGCTCCCACGGCAGGTTGGCCTCGATCGCGAGCGCGGCGCGGGCGCGCACGATCTCGGAGAGCTCGGTGCGCGCGACCAGGCCGAGCAGGTACTTGGTGACGTCCTCCTCGCGGACCTCGGCGAGGACCTGGACGACGCCCTCGGGGTCGTCGGAGAGGAGGACGTCGGCGTGCTCGAGGATCTCGGCGGTGGCGATCGTGCGCAGGCGGCGGGCGAGGGCGGCGCGCACGGCGCGGTCGCGCTCGGTGAGCGCGACGAGGAAGCGCTCGCCGGCGTCGCGGCCGCGCTCGGCCTTGAAGGCGCGCGAGGCGAAGCTGGCGGCGGTGCGGAGCGCGGCGTCGTCGTCGCGCGCGAGGCGGCGCAAGGACGGCAAGACGTCCATCGACCCGAGCTCGGCGAGGTAACGCACGGCCGCGACGACGATCTCCGGCTCGGGGTCGGCGGCGAGGAGCGCGGCGGCGTCGGCGAGCGCGACGGGCGAGCGGATCTCGGTGAGCGCGGTGAGCGCGGCGGCGGCCTCGCGCGAGTCGCCGAGGATGAGCGGGCGCAGGCGTTCCGCGGTGCCGACCGAGCCCATGCGGCCGAGCGCGGCGATCGCCGCGAGGCGCAGGTCGATCGGTGCCTCCGGCGTGATGAGCTCGACGATCGCCTCCTCGAGCGCCGGGAAGCCGAGGCCGCCGGCGGCCGCCGCGGCGGCGGCGACGATCGTCGCGTCGGGATCGGAGAGCCGGCGGTGGACGTAGGGCAGGAGCCACACGTTGCGGAAGCCGCGGCCCATCGCGATGCACAGCTCGCGACGCTCGTCGGTGGAGTCGACGATGCGGGCGAGCTCGAGCAGCGCCCACGCGGCGCGCTCGGCGATCTCCCAGCGCGCGCCGAACGCGCGGCCCGCGAGGTCTCCGAGGAGGCGATAGGCGAGGGCGCGTTGCTTGCGGGTCGGCGCGCCGCGCGCGAGCTCGACGAGCGCCGGCAGGGCGTCGTCGGGCGTGAGCGTGCCGGCTTCGAGCGCCCCCCTGGTCGTTCGAACGTCCATGCCCCCGAGTATCACTCACTTCGCTACCAGCAGCTCAACATCACCGGCCGTACTCCGTCGCCGCCCCGTCCCCGCCCATCCCCCAGC
>JAIOII010000966.1 GCA_019912685.1 Kofleriaceae bacterium | reverse complement strand
TCCTCGGCGATACCCGGATCTCGGTCGAGGAGTTCCTGCGGATCGCGGGTGAGGAGGAGGTGCTCACCAGCATGAGGCGCCGGACGTGGATCCGCCGCGGCATGTTCGCGGCCGGGATCGCCGGCCTGGCGACGTCGGTCTATCTCATGGTCACGCTGCCCGACTGCGACGGGATCCAGGGCTTTCGCGATCGCGAGGAGTGCGTCAACCGCAACAGCGCGACGAAGAACGACGCCGCGTTCTCGCTGGCGATCGGCGGGGTCATCGCCGCGATCGGGTCGCAGATCGACAAGGGCGAGCCGTCGAGGAACGAGCTCCGGCGCTTCGCCGCGCGCTACAACCGCGTCGTGGTCGCGCCCGAGGTCAACCGGAACGGCGGCGGGCTCGTGGTCAGCGGCCGGTTCTAGTGGCGGCCTCGGCGCGGCGGCGCAGCTCGGCGATCGTCGCGGCGTAGTCGGGCGTGCCGAACACCGCCGAGCCGGCGACCAGCACGTTGGCCCCGGCGGCCGCGATCGCGGCGACGTTGTCGAGCTTGACGCCGCCGTCGACCTCGATGTCGACGTCGTGGCCGCCGTCGAGGATCATGCGGCGCAGCTCGGTGATCTTGGGCAAGACGGCGGGGATGAACTTCTGGCCGCCGAACCCCGGGTTCACGCTCATGAGCAGCACCATCGACACGTCGCCGAGCACCCACTTGATCGACTCGAGCGGCGTGTGCGGGTTGAGCACGACGCACGCCTGCTTGCCGAGCTCGCGGATCTGCGCCAGCGTGCGCTGCAGGTGCGGGCACGCCTCGACCTGCACGCCGATGAGGTCGGCGCCGGCCCGGGCGAACTCGCCGACCCAGCGGTCGGCGTTCTCGATCATGAGGTGGACGTCGAGGGGGCGCCCGGTCACCTTGCGCACCGCCTCGATCACCACGGGGCCGATCGTCAGGTTCGGCACGAAGTGGCCGTCCATGACGTCGACGTGGATGTAGTCGGCGCCGCCGCGATCGATCGCCTCGACCTCGGCGCCGAGGCGCGCGAAGTCGGCGGAGAGGATCGACGGTGCGATGCGGATCGGCCGGGCGCTGGCGCTCATTTCGCCGCCGACGCTAGCACGCGCGCGGCCTCGAACTCGGCGTCGAACGCCGCGTCGATCGGGAGCGCCGGGCCCTGCCAGGCGAAGCGGTCGTGGCTGGCGCGCGTGCTGCCGAAGCTCGGTCGCGCGCCGACCTCCGGGCGCTGCGCCAGGCTCCACGCCGTCCACGGATCGTCGGCGTCGCGCGTGGCGCCGTGGGTATCCACCGAGCGGCACACGACCAGCTCGATCGGCCACGCGGCGTGGAGCGCGCGGAAGAACGCGCCGACCTCCTCGAAGAAGACCGTCCAGTCCGGCTCCATCGTGCGCGTGCGGACGACGAGGCGGGTCCAGGCGTCGGCCCAGGGCCAGCGGTCGTGGGCGTCGAGGCGGATCTCGCGCTTGGTCGCGAGCTCGGTGCGGACCAGCGTCGCGATCGCCGCGCGCGCGGCGGGGCTCGGTGGCGCCGCGAAGCGGACCTCGTAGTCGAGGCGGCCGCCGCCGTACCACTCGGTCGGCGCGGCGCCGTAGAACAAGAACGGATACCCGGTTGTCACGCGGGCAGCATGGCACGACGGAGGCGCACCGCGAAGAAGCCATCGGCGCCGTCGCGGTGGGGCCAGGTGCGGATCGCGCCGGTCTCGTCGACATGGGCGTGGCCGGCCGGGGCCTCGACGGTGAAGTCCGGGTGGCGCGTCAGGAAGGCGGCGAGCTGGTCGGCGCCCTCCGCCCGCGTGAAGGTGCAGACGGCGTACACGAGGACGCCGCCGACGTCGCCGCGCTCGCCCGCACGCAGGCCGGGCTGCTCGACGCCGCGGCGGCCCGCGTCGCCTCCGGCGGCGTCCTCGTGTACGCCGTCTGCACCTTCACGCGGGCGGAGGGCGCCGACCAGCTCGCCGCCTTCCTGACG
>JAIOII010000965.1 GCA_019912685.1 Kofleriaceae bacterium | reverse complement strand
CTTCCGCAGCGCCTCGATCACGGTGGGCGCGACGATCTCACCGGCGCCGAGATAGGCGTCGGGCCTACTTCTTCTTCTCCGGCGTCTTCACCTTGTCCGGATCGTACTCGTCGAAGTCCGGCGTCGGCGCGTCGGGATCGTAGGGCTCGTCCGTCTCCGGCCTGGGCTCGTCGGTGCCCGCCGGCAGCGGCCCCTCGAGCACGCCGGACGGGAACGTCGACGGGTAGCGCTCGCCGTACCACTCGACGAGCTGCGCGGGCACACCCGAGCGCCCGCGTCCGCCCACCTTCACGACGTGACCCTTCGAGGACCACATCGCCCAGGTCTCGCCGTTGCCCGAGATGAGGACGAGGCGCACGCCCTCGATCTTGTCCTCCTCGAGCTGGTACCCGGCCTCCTGGGCGAGCCGGCGCAGGAACTTGACCGTCGCGCGCAGGACGCCGTCGTCCTTCTCGTAGCGCGTGACGAACACGTTCACGACGTCGTCGTCGCCCAGCCGGCCCGCGCGCTCGGCCGCCGCCCGCACGTACGTGCCGGCGAACGCCTTCGCGCGGTTCTCGCTGACCCAGACCTCGATGTCGAGCACCTCCTGGAAGCGGCGGAACTCCCAGTCGGCGATCGCGGCCTCGGCGACCCCGCGCGCCGGCGGCGGCGGGCGGCCACCACACGCTCCGGACGCGGCGAGCGCTGACGCGAGCGCGAGGACCGAAACGAAGCGGCGGAACACCGTCACCTTGCGGCATCTTACCACCGGCGAAAGCGTCCTTGACCCATGGGCTGCGGTCGATATAGTCCCGGCCCAAAATCCATGGCCAGCCACCTCTTCTCGTCCGAGTCCGTCACCGAAGGTCACCCCGACAAGGTCTGCGATCAGATCTCCGATGCCGTCCTCGACGCGTGTCTGAAGGACGATCCGGGCAGCCGCGTTGCCTGCGAGACCTTCACCAAGACGGGCTTCGTGCTGGTCGGCGGTGAGATCACGACGTCGACGTACGTCGACATCCCGGGCGTCGTGCGCAACGTCGTGCGCGACATCGGCTACACCGGCTCGGACATGGGCTTCGACGCCGAGACGTGCGGCGTGCTCATCGCCGTCGAGCAGCAGTCGCCCGACATCGCGCAGGGCGTCGATCGCGGCGACCCCAGCAAGCAGGGCGCCGGCGACCAGGGCCTCATGTTCGGCTACGCGTGCGACGAGACCAAGGAGCTCATGCCGCTCCCCATCCAGCTCGCGCACCAGCTCGCGTTCCGCCTCGCGCAGGTCCGCAAGAAGAAGACGAACGGCGTCGACTTCCTCCGCCCCGACGGCAAGACCCAGGTCTCGGTCCGCTACGAGAACGATCAGCCGGTCGGCGTCGAGGCGATCGTCGTGTCGACGCAGCACGCCGACAAGCTCAACGGCAAGACCGTCAGCAACAAGCAGATCGAGGAGGCGATCCGCGAGCTGGTCATCAAGCCGATCGTCCCGGCCAAGCTCATCTCGAAGAGCACCAAGTTCCACATCAACCCGACCGGCCGCTTCGTCATCGGCGGCCCCAAGGGCGACTCGGGCCTCACCGGCCGCAAGATCATCGTCGACACGTACGGCGGCATGGCGCGCCACGGCGGCGGTGCCTTCTCGGGCAAGGACCCGTCCAAGGTCGACCGCTCGGCCGCGTACTTCGCGCGCTACATCGCCAAGCACGTCGTCGCCGCCAAGCTCGCGCGCCGCTGCGAGGTGCAGTTCGCGTACGCGATCGGTGTCGCCCAGCCGGTGTCGATGCTCGTGCACACGTTCGGCACCGGCGTCGTGTCCGACGAGAAGCTCTCGGCCGCGGTCTCCAAGGTGTTCGACGCGCGCCCCGGCCTCCTCACCCAGGAGCTCGACCTCCGCAAGCCGATCTATCGCAAGACGGCGGCGTACGGTCACTTCGGCCGCGAGGAGCCCGAGTTCCTCTGGGAGAAGACGCCCAAGGTCGAGGCGCTGAAGGAGGCCGCGAAGGCCGGCAACGGCGTCGCGGCCAAGGCGCGTCCGGCGGCCAAGGTCGCCGCGGCGCGCGCCTGAGCGGCGACCGAGCGGCGATCGAACTGCGATCGTTCTCACAGAGCTCGAGGCTGCTGCTTCCCCCGGGTCTCATCCCGGGGGTTCGCATTTTCGGGTGTCAGCACGGCAGGCGATGGCAGGGCGCGGCACCGTGCGACTCTCCGTCCGATGCGACGTCTGCGAAGTCTCCTGGTGGCCGCGCTGCCGGCGGTCGTGTTCGCGAGCGATGCCGCGGCGGTCCGCGCGCCCGACGGCCTCGCCGAGCGGGCGGTCGAGCCGGCGGTAGGACGTGGCCGCGCGCATGCGCCGATCGACTGGACGGTGCCGCGGCGCATGGCGAGCGCGTGGTCGAAGTTCCGCGCGCAGCACGGGCAGTGGCAGGCGATCTGGGACCACGACCGCGACGGCGCGTCGCGCATCTGGGGCGAGGGCATCGCCGCGCCGGGCGCCAGCGGCGATCCGGCGAAGGCGGCGAGCGCCGCGCGCGGCCTCCTCGCCGAGCAGCTCGTGCTCCTCGCGCCCGGCACCGCGCTCGCCGACTGGACGCTCGTCACGAACGTCACGCACGGTCGCGCGCACGACCTTCGCACCGTCGCGTTCGTGCAGCGCCAGGATGGCGTGCCCGTCCTCGGCGGCCAGCTGAGCTTCCTGTTCAAGCAGGACCGCCTCGTCCTCATGAGCTCGGCGGCCTTGCCCGACGTGAAGGTCGGGCAGCCGCGCCGCCTCGTCCACGACGTCGCGACGCCGGCGCAGCAGTGGATCGAGGACACGTACGGCGCGCGGCCGGTGGTGCTCTCGGTCGGCGACGTCGTGATCCTGCCGCTCGCGCGCGAGCGCGACGACGGTCAGCCGCGGCTGGAGTATCGCGCGGTGCGCACCGTCGTCGTCGATCTCGCCGAGCCGCGCGCGCGCTGGGACGTGTACGTCGACGCCGAGAGCGGCGCGCCCGTCGCGCGCCGCCAGACGCTCATGTTCGGCGCCGGCACGCTCCGCTTCGACGCGCCGGTGCGCTACCCCGCCGGCGGCCGCATGGCGTATCCGGCGCCGCACGCGTCGATCGTCGTCGACGCCGTGAACGGCACGACCGACGCGAGCGGCGGCTTCACGTTCGCCGGCGCCGGCCCGGCGTCGGTGGGCGCGACGGTGAGCGGCGCGCTCGTGCGCGTCACCAACGACGGCCAGGCCGGCGTGACGAGCACGGTGTCGGTCGCCGACGGCGGCGCCGGCACCTGGAGCGCGTCGGGCGTCGTCACCGACGACGCGCAGGTGTCGGGCTTCGTCCACGCGAGCCTCATCAAGGCGTACGCCAGGGCGGAGCTCGCGCCGGGCCTGGGCTGGCTCGACGAGCAGCTCCCCGTCGTCGCCAACGAGGACGGCTCGTGTAACGCCTACTCGACCGGCGACTCGATCCACTTCTTCCGCGCGTCGTCGCAGTGCGAGAACACGGCGCGGCTCGCCGACGTCGTCTATCACGAGTTCGGGCACTCGCTGCACGCGCACGCGATCATCTCCGGCGCCGGCGCGTTCGACTCGCACGTGTCGGAGGGCGTGTCGGACTACCTCGCCGCGACCTTCACGGACGATCCGGGCATGGGGCGCGGCTTCTTCCTGGGCAGCGCGACGGCCTTGCGCAACATCGATCCGGCGGGCCGCGAGTACCGGTACCCCGACGACATGGACGAGGACCCGCACGCGAGCGGGCTCATCATCGCGGGCGCGCTCTGGGATCTGCGCAAGGAGCTGGTCGCGCAGCTCGGCGCCGACGCCGGCCGGCAGAAGGCCGACGACTTCTACATGGCCGTGATCTCGCGCGGCTCGGAGATCCCGAGCGCGTACCCCGAGATCCTCGCGGCCGACGACGACGACGGCGACCTCGCCAACGGCACGCCGAACAAGTGCACGATCGATCGCGCGTTCACGCCGCACGGCCTCATCGATCCGCAGCTCGCGCTCGGGCTCTCGACGCCGGCGCGCGAGGGCATGGCGATCACGCAGCGGGTGACGCCACCGCCGGGCGGCTGCCCATCGCCGGACGTCGCGAGCATGACCGTCTACTGGCGCGTGGAGGGCGAGATCGCGTTCCAGCCGGTGACGGCGGCCGCGGGTGGTGACACGTTCACCGCCGAGATCCCGGCCCAGCGCGACGGCACGACGATCGAGTACCGCGTGGTGACGCGACTCTCCGACGGCACCGAGCTCGCCTATCCCCAGAACCCGGCCGAGCCGAACTACGCGTTCTACGTCGGGCCGCTCGTGCCCGTGTACTGCACCGACTTCGAGAGCGACCCGTTCGCCGCCGGCTGGACGCACGCCGCGACCGGCGGCACGTCCGAGTGGGTGTGGGGCGCGCCCGAGGGGCAGTCGGGCAACGGCGACCCGACGGCGGCGGCGAGCGGCACGCGCGTCGTCGGCACCGACCTCGGCATCGGCGGGCGCGACGGCCTGTACGAGCCCGAGGTCACGCAGACGCTCGTGTCCCCGGTGATCGACGTGAGCGGCCACGCCGGCGTGCGGCTCCAGTACCGGCGCTGGCTGAACGTCGAGGACGGCTTCTACGACGACGCGACGATCCTCGCCGACGACGTGCAGGTGTGGGGCAACTTCGCCGGCCAGGACGAGCGCGCGTCGACGCATCACCGCGATCGCGAGTGGCGGCTCCACGACGTCGACCTCGGCGCGGCGGCCGCGGACGGCAGCGTCCAGGTGAAGTTCCAGCTCCAGCCCGACGGCGGGCTCGAGCTCGGCGGCTGGACGATCGACGACGTCTGCATCATGGCGCGCGGCGCGTCCGACCTGGAAGAGGCCGGCGGCGCCGCCGGCTGCTGC
>JAIOII010000964.1 GCA_019912685.1 Kofleriaceae bacterium | reverse complement strand
GCGCGAGCGCGGCGGCGTTGGCGTCGTCGAGCTCGGCGGGGATGTCGCGGCGCTCGCCGATGCCCCGCCCGGCGTCCCAGAGCACGAGCTCGCCGTCGTCGGCCCACACCACGAAGCCGGCGCCCTGCGCGAGCGCCAGCTCGGCCGGAGAGCCCGACGCGAGCTCGATGACGATGATCTTCACGCGCCACGGCGCGAGCGACGTGCGCACCGCGGTGTCGAGCGCCGGCGGCGGCGACACCAGCACGAGCGTCTCGGCGCCGGCGCGCGTCGACGCGACCGCCGTCGCGCACAGGAAGACCAGCGCGACGGCCGGGAGGAGGCGACGCAGGAGCACGTCGCCATGGTAGCGCACGGGCGCGAGCGCGGATGGAGAGATGCCGCACGATCCCCGCGCTGTACCGCCGCTCACATCCCGCGGCTCAGGAACTCCTCCGGGTGCTGCTTGATGATGCCATTGCTCAGGAAGTCGGCGAGCCGGGTGGTATGGGCGCGCAGGCGCTCGTACGCGGCGAGCTCGACGTCGCGGTTCCGGATCGATCGGCCGGCGATCTCCGCCATCGTCAGATCGAGATACGTGAGCAGGCTCAGGTCGAGCTGCGTCGCGTCCCAGCTCGGGTTGAGCTCGGCGAGGTAGCCCGCGATCTGCTGCGCGCTGCCGACCCAGTGCGCCCGCTGGCGCGGCACGGCCTCGACGTTGCCCTCGCTGATGATGCGCACGAGCTCCACGGTGATCACGGCATGCGTGCTCAGGAGGAGCGCGAGCTCGCGGCTCGCCTCGGCGCCGTAGTACGGCGTGAAGGCGTCCGCGATCGCCGTCTGGTGCCCGAGGTAGGCGTCGGTGACCGGGAGCTGGTCGGGGCTCATCTCGAGCGTGCTGATGATGAAGTTGCGGGTGAAGACCAGCTGGTCGTCCCAGAGTCGGCGCATCTCGATCCGCAGCTCGCCGGGCGTTCTCGGCGGCAGATCGGCGCGAGCGCCTCCGATCATGGCGATGGACGCGAGCACGAACGCGACGACGATCTTCCGCATGGCCGGTCTCCTGCTCGGCCGCAGATGCATGGCATGCGCCACATCCTCGCGCGTCACACGCCGGCGGCTATCTGCGCGACCGCTAGCGCTCGACGATCGCGACGGCGGCGAGGATCGTCGCGGCATCGCACGGCTTGTGCAGCAAGCGCACGGCGCCGCGCTCGACCAGCTCGTCGACGCGCGGCGTCGCGGCGCCGCCGGTGATGAACGTGAACCGGTGCGCGTACTCGGGGCGCCGCACGCAGAGCTGCTCGTAGAGGTCGGGCCCCGAGAGGCCCGGCATGTTGATGTCGCAGAGCACGTGGTCGACGAGGTCACCCCCGGAGAGGGCGGCGAGCGCCTCGCGCGGGTACGTGTACGTCGCGACGTCGTGGTGCGCGGAGAGGAGCGCACCGAGCGATCTCGCCACGAGGACGTCGTCGTCGATGACGGCGACGCGCCGGCGCGCGGTGGAGGCCGGCGCCGGCACGGATGGCGCGGAAGCGGCGCGCGGCGTCGCCACGGGCAGGCGCACCTCCAGGCGCGTGCCGTGACCGGGGCGTGACGCCGCGGTGATCGTGCCGCCCAGCTCGGTGACGATGCCCTTGCAGATCGCGAGGCCGAGCCCGGTGCCGGAGCCGCGCGGCTTGGTCGTGAACAGCGGCTCGAAGATGCGGGCGAGGAGCTGCTCGTCGATGCCGCGGCCGTTGTCGGCGATCGCGACGACGACGTGCCCGTCGTCGGCGGCGATCGTGATGTCGATGCGGTTCGCGGGCTGCGCGTCCTCGAAGGCGTCGGCGGCGTTGAGCAGCAGGTTGACGAAGACCTGGCTGAGGCGGCCGGGGTTCGCCAGGACCGGCGCGACGTCGCCCGTCGTCCGCACGATCTCGGCGCGCTCCGCGACCGCGCTGCCCGCGAGCTTGAGCGCCGTGTCCATGACCTCGACCACGGACACGAGCGAGGCCTCGTGGTCGTGGCGCGCGACCGAGAGCAGATCGCGCACGATCGTACGGACGCGCTCGCCGCCGTCGCGCGCCGAGGCGAGGAGCCCGGTCATGCGCTGGCGGAGCGCGGGGTCGGCGACGGCGGCGGGCAGCAGCTCCTCGAGGCGCTCGAGGTGGAGGAGCAGGTAGGTGAGCGGGTTGTTGACCTCGTGCGCGACGCTGGCGGCGAGGAGCCCGATCGCGGCGAGGCGATCGGCGCGCATCAGCTCCGCCTGCCAGGCGCGCCGCTCGGACGTGTCGCGGCCGAACGAGAGGATCGCGGAGCGCCCGTCGAACGTGATCGGCGTCGTCGAGATCTCCATCACCGCGACCGAGTCGTCCTGCTTGCGGCCACGATACTCGCGCGGCGGGAGGCGCTCGCCGCGCAGGATGCGGCCGATGCGCTCGCCCATGTCGCGCGTCTCCTCGGGGTCGACGAGGAGCTGCGACAGCGGGCGCGCCATGAGCTCCTCCGGCGTGTCGAAGCCGAGCACCGCGGCGGCGGCGGGGTTGGCGTAGACGAAGCGGCCGTCGGCGATCACCGTGATCGAGTCGGCGGAGGCCTCGGCGAGCGTGCGGAAGCGCTGCTCCGACTCGCGCAGCGCGGTCGCCACGCGCTTGCGCGCGCGGATGTCGCGGATGAACATGTACGTCAGGGCGCCATCGGCGAGCGGCACGCTCGCCATCGAGATCTCGACCGGGACCTCGCCGCCGTCGCGGGTCTTGAGCGCGGTCTCGACCGACTCCGGGTGACGGCCCTCGACCTCGAACGACCGTCGCAGCTCGGCCAGCCGCGCGAGCTCGCGGTCCGGGATGAAGCCGGTCGGCGGCACGGCGTGCACCTCCTCGGCGGTGTAGCCGGTGAGCGCGCAGAACTGGCGGTTCGTGTAGATGCGGTCGAGCGTCGCGCCGCGGTTGCGGATGATCGTCAGGCCGATCCCGGCACGGTCGACGGCGTCGAGCACGCTGCGGGTGAGCTCGGCTGTGTCGAAGGAGCGATCCAAGGCGGCTGATGATACGCGATGTCGGCGGCGACCCCGACGACCGAACCGATCACGAGCACGCCGGGCGCCTCCGGATCGTCGATGGTGGCGGAACCGAGATTTGCGAGCGTGCCGGTCCACGCCGCCTGCGTCGGATGCGAGGCGGAGAGCACGAGCGCCGCCGGCGTCGCGGCGTCCCAGCCGCGCGCGACGAGGTGCGCGGCGAGCTCGCCGCGTCCGCGCACGCCCATGAGCACGACGAGCGTCGCGGCGCCGGGGCGGATGCCATCGAGGATCGGGGCGTACGCCGAGGGCGCGTGGCCGCTCAGCACGACGAAGCCGGCGGCGAGCCCGCGATGGGTCACCGGGATGCCGGCGAGCGCGGGCGCCGCGATCGCCGAGCTGACGCCGGGCACGATCTCGAACGGGATGCCGGCCTGGGTGAGCGCCAGCGACTCCTCGCCGCCGCGGCCGAGGACGAACGGGTCGCCGCACTTGAGGCGGACGACGTGCTGCCCGCGCTTCGCGGCGCGGATCATGAGCGCGTGGATGCCTTCCTGCGTGATCGAGTGGCGGCCGGCGCGCTTGCCGACGAAGAAGCGGCGCGCGCGCGGGGCGAGCGCGAGCAGGTCGGAGGACACGAGCGCGTCGTTGAGGACGAGGTCGGCGCGCGCGAGGCGATCGAGCGCGCGGCGGGTGAGGAGGTCGGGGTCGCCGGGACCGGCGCCGACGAGGGAGACGAAGCCCGTGCTCATGATCGCTCCTCCTCGCGAGCTGCCGCGGTGCGCGCCGCGATGAGCGCGTCCAGCAGGTGGGCGCGGCGCAGGGCGATCGGCGTCCCGTTGCGCTTCCAGTTGGCGCGATAGGCGCGCGCGACCTCGAGCCACGCGTCGAGCTCCTCGGGGAGCGCGGCGTCGAGCGCCTCGCGCAGGAGACCGGCGAGCGCGGGGGCGGCGCCGCCGGTCGAGATCGCGACGGTGACGTCGCCGCGGCGGATGACGCCGCCGAGGTAGGCCGAGGCCGACGCCGTGTCATCGACGGCGTTGACGAACAGGTTGCGCGGCGCGGCGGCGGCAGCGACCTCGCGGTTCACCTCGGGCGTCGCGGCGGCGATCACGAAGCGCACGCCGTCGAGGTCGCGCTCGACGAA
>JAIOII010000963.1 GCA_019912685.1 Kofleriaceae bacterium | reverse complement strand
CGCGGCGCGGACCTTCATCCACCAGAGCTGCCGCTGGCTCTCGGGCAACGCGTACGTCACCGGGATGCAGCTCGAGGACAGGGGCGACCGCCACTGGAGCATCCTCGCCTTGCGCGCGACGGGCGCGGCGAGCGGGCTCGTGTGGCGCCTGCCCGGCGCGCGCAAGGCGAGGATGCTCCAGTGGCGGTCGCCCCTGTCCTCGAGCTGCATCCCGGTGACGTACGCGTTGCCCGAGAGCCAGCGGCAGCTCTGGTGGATGAAGGTCCGCGCCGCGCCGAACAGGGCCGGCGCGCGCGCCGTCGCGTCGCGCGCGACCGCGTCGAGGAGCGTCTTCGTCTCGGGCGGGATCCGCTCCGGCCGGCCCTGGTGCAACACCGACGCGTAGAACAGCTCGCGCTGCTCCTCGATCGAGCGCGGCAGGATCGCCTCGTCGATGCCGAGCACGTACCCGGCGTAGCGCCACAGGAGGTTGTACGACGCGAGCTCGCGCGCGTCGAAGCGCACGCCCATGCGCGCGAGGCTGCGGACGTTGAGGTAGCCGAAGAGGGCGAGCGTGATCGCGAGGTCGTGCTGGTTGATCGGTACCTCCGCCGCGTGCCGGTACCGCCCGGAGTCGACGAGGAAGCGGCGCAGCGCCGCGTGCAGGAGCCGCACGCGCACGAGCAGCTCGTGGCCGTCACCGCCGGGCGCGAGCGAGCCGGCGAACGCCATGCCGACGACCATGCGCGCGGTCTCGTCGAGCCGGCGCCGCGGCTGGCCGCTGAACATGCCGGTCATGCCGGTGATGATCGCCATCTTCTGGAAGACGGCGCCGCCGCACAGGCTGCCGGCGAAGAGCGAGATGCCCATGTGCGCCGGGAACGCCGCGATCATCCGCTGGCCGGCCTCGATCGCCGCGAAGTCCATCCACGGCGGCAGGACGCGCGCGGCCTCGAGCAGCGCCTGACACGCGGCGCTGCCGGCCGCCGCCCGCGCCCGCACCTCGCCGAGGAGATCGTGGAAGCGATCGAGCCGCCCCGCCGCCGCCAGCTCGGCGACGACGCGATCGGCGAGCGGGTCACCTTGCGCGCGCAGCGCGTCGAGCCGCGCCTCGGAGAAGCGGTCGCTGTACCGCAGTGAGCTCGGCTCGGGGATCTGGCCGAGCCGCGGAAGATTCGTCGCCACGGCCGAACCATACATGGTGTATGATTCGAACACAACGTATCGTCGACGTCGCCCGCCCGCCGGACCGGAGGTTTTCGTGGACCTGCACCGCATGCTCGAGAAGTGTCAGCGCGGCCAGTGGCGCACCGAGGAGCTCGACTGGAGCCGGCCGCCGCCGGTGATGCCGCCGGAGAAGGAGCGCGCCGTCGTCCAGTACTTCACCGACATGGCCGGCATCGAGCGCCTGGCCGCCGCGCTGTTCGAGACCCAGCGCCTCCATGCCGAGGATCCCGTCCTCGCCAGGATCTTCGCCACGTTCGTCGCCGACGAGCAGCGCCAC
This sequence comes from Kofleriaceae bacterium, assembly GCA_019912685.1. GTDB lineage: Bacteria > Myxococcota_A > Polyangia > Haliangiales > Haliangiaceae > UBA2376. The sequence goes on along the minus strand of JAIOII010000963.1, from coordinate 2,353 downwards.
GCCCGCACCGCGGAGCTCCTCGCCGCGCACTACGACGTCCGCCAGCTCGAGGTCTACCGCCAGAGCGACGAGCTGCGCGTCTTCGCCTTCCACTTCGTCGAGATGCTGCGCCACGTGCCGGCCGAGGTCGCGACCACGTACATCACCGTCGGCGAGCTCCTCCTCGACGTCGCGCTCCTGCGCTCGATCGACGCCTACGTCGACGACGACATGTCGCGCGACGCGATGGAGCGCATCAACCGCGACGAGTCACGCCACATCGCGATCGACTTCTACATGACCGAGTACTACGCCTCCGACGCCTACCAGGCGTGGCTGCGCAAGCAGCCGTGGCGCTCGCTCTCCCAGCACGTCTCCGCGATCTGGTCGTTCGGCCACATCCTCCGCCACGCGCGCCCGTTCTTCCGCGACGTCTTCCTCGAGCCCATGCAGCGCGTCGATCCCACCGGCCGCCGCCTCACCGAGGCGCTCGCCCGCTACCAGGCGCTCATCGAGCGCCCCGGCGTCCGCCGCCGCCCGCTGCCCGCGCTCATCCTGCTCGCGCAGTGGCTCTCGGCCCACCGCACGACGAGCGGCGTCGCGCGACGCCTCGCCCGCACGATGGGCCTGCCCACCGTGCTGCTCCAGCGCGCGGCGTAGCGCTACGCCGCGGCGAGCGCGGCGATCTCGTCGACGACGGCGGTGACCGGGCGCCGCGACGTGTCGACGGTGTGGTGCGCGCCCGCGTACAGCGAGGCGCGTGCGCCGAGCAGCGTCTCGAGCTCCGAGAAGGCGTGCGGGTTCTTGCCCATCGGGCGCTGGTCGCCCTGCTGGATGACGCGGTTCCAGTGATCCTCGGCGCGCGCCTTGAGCCACACCGTCATGCAGCGCGTGCGCAGGAACGCGAAGTTGTCGGCGTCGTTCACGATCGAGCCGCCGGTCGCGAGCACCATCGGCGTCGCGCGCGCGAGCAGCGCGCGCAGGACGTCGCGCTCGACCTTCCGGTAGTACGCCTCGCCGTGCAGCTCGAAGATCTCGCCCAGCCGGAGCCCCGCCTTCTTCTCGATGTGCTGATCGACCTCGACGAAGGGCACGCCGAGACGGCGCGCGAGCTCGCTGCCGACCGTCGACTTGCCGGCGCCGCGCACGCCGAGGAGCGCGACCGCCTTCTTGCGCGGATCGGGCGCGAGCCCGTCGAGCAGCTCGGCCGGGGTCGTGCCGAGCGCGGCGGCGACGTCGGCGAAGCGCGCGAGCGAGATGTTGCCGTCGCCGCCCTCGAGCTGCGCCAGGAACCGCTCGCTCACACCCGACCGCTCCGCCAGCGCCCGCCGCGACAGCTCGAGCTGCTGCCGGGTCGCGCGCACGCGCGCGCCGACGAGCGCGAGCAACGTGTCGCCGCGTGGGGCCCGACTGACCACGAGCGCACTATAGTGCATCATTGACCTACCATCAAGCACTAAACTGCTTGCGCCCGTCGGGGCCGAAACGCTAGATCGTCCAGATGGATCCGACCGTGTTCGAGACCCATCCCGACCGCTACCACCACTGGAAGCTGTCCATCGCCGGCGACGTCGCCACGCTCGCCATGGCGGTCGACGCCGACCACCCGCACCGCCCGGGCTACGAGCTCAAGCTCAACAGCTACGACCTCTCGGTCGACATCGAGCTCGCCGACGCGATCCAGCGCCTTCGCTTCGAGCACCCCGAGGTGCGGGCGTGCATCGTCACCGCCGACCTCGATCGCGTCTTCTGCTCGGGCGCCAACATCTACATGCTCGGGCTCTCGACCCACTCGTTCAAGGTGAACTTCTGCAAGTTCACCAACGAGACGCGGCTCTACCTCGAGGACGCGTCCGCGCACTCCGGCCTCGGCTTCGTCGCCGCGTGCAAGGGCACGACCGCCGGCGGCGGCTACGAGCTCGCGCTCGCGTGCGACGAGATCCTCCTCGTCGACGACGGCAACTCCGCGGTGTCGTTCCCGGAGACGCCGCTCCTCGCCGTGCTCCCCGGCACCGGCGGCCTCACGCGCCTCGTCGACAAGCGCAAGGTGCGCCGCGATCGCGCCGACGTCTTCTGCACGGTCGCCGAGGGCATCAAGGGCAAGCGCGCCAAGGACTGGGGCCTCGTCGACGCGCTGGTGTCGCGCTCGAAGTGGGACGCCGAGGTCCAGGCCCACGCCACGGCGCTCGCCGCGAAGCACGCCGGCGTCGCCAAGGGCCCGGCGGTGAAGCTCACGCCGCTCGCCCCCAAGCTCACGCCCGACGCGATCACGTATCGCCACGTCGCGCTCACGGTCGATCGCGACGCGCGCACCGCCCAGCTCACGATCGCCGGCCCCGACGGCCCGCCGCCCGCTGACCTGGCGGCCCCGGCC
>JAIOII010000098.1 GCA_019912685.1 Kofleriaceae bacterium | reverse complement strand
GCGAGGCGCGACGGCGCTCGACGCGACGGTGGTCGCGCGCGAGGAACCGCACGATCCCGCAGAGCCACGCGCCGGCCTTCTCCGGCTCGCGCAGCTCGTCCTGGTTGCGCCACGCCTTCACGAAGGCCTCCTGCGTCAGGTCGTGGGCGATCGCGCGGTCGCGCACGATCGCGTACGCGACCGCCGCGACCGCCGCCTGGTGCGTGCGCACCAGCTCCGTGAACGCGCCGACGTCCATGTTCACCAGCTAGCCGTCACCACCGGCCAGAAGGTGACACGGAATCGTCCGGCTCAAGAAATCGGCACGATGGTGAGCTTGCCGGCCTCGAGCGGGATCGTGGTCGGGCCGGTGAAGGTGCCGCCCAGGGTCGCCGTGCCGTTAGCGACCGGCACGTTCGGGAAGAGGACGAACGTGCCCGACGAGCCCGCCTCCCAGGTCGTGTCGTCGTCGCCGTCCGACACGTAGCTCGCCTGCGCGCCGAGCGTCACCGCCGTCGGCGTGCCGCGCTTGTAGACGAACACGTGGGCGGCGCCCGTGTCGAACGACATGCCAGTCATGATCTCGTCGTAGGCGGTGTCGGCCTCGGCGCTCTTGAGCCCGCGCGCCGAGAAGATGCCACCCGGCACCGCGAGGACTGCCGGATCGGCCACGAAGATCGCGCTGACGTAGGGCGTCGCGGTCTGCTCCACCGTCAGCGTGACGGTCTCGCGCGGCAGGCAGATGATGATGCGGCCGTTGGGCGCGGTCATCGCCGACGTGTTCGGCGCCGTGGTCAGGGTCCAGGTGGCGTCCTCGACGCCGTCGAACATCGACGTGGTCGCCTCCCAGTCGATGTACTCGCCGGTCATCTGGTAGCCGGCGCCGCACGGTCCGTCGGCCGTGTCGATGGCGACATCGACGGGCGCATCGATCGCGGCGTCGATGTCGCCGCCGGTGTCGTCGCTGCACCCGGAGAGCGTGCAGCCGGCGGTGGCGACGACGGTGACGGTGATCACGGTGGCGGCGAGGCGGGTCATCGCCCCGAGGCTATCAGAGCGACGCCAGATCGGGCAGCGTCAGCTCGGCGAGCGCGTCCTGGAACTGTACCCGCGTGAGCATCAGCCGTTCCTGCGTGTCGACGATGTCGATCGTCGTCGCCTGGATCCGGTCCGACATGTCCTTCAGCCGGTCGGCCAGGCGACGCGACAGGGCCGACGCGGACTTCACCTTCCTGAGCGACGCGAGCTGGTCGGTGAGCTCGGTCGACCGCTCGCGGTACTCGACCAGGTGCTCGCGCAGGCTGCCGATGCGATCGCGCTGGTCGACGAGCTCGCCGTGGATCGCGAGCAGCTCGCGCAGCTGCGTCGCGACGGCGTCGTCGGGGTACGGGCTCTCGACGAACACCTTCATGAGCGCGAGCGTCGACGGCGCCGCCAGATCGAGCGTGCGCGTGAGCGGCGTGGTCTCGACCAGCTCGACCGTGCGCGTGGCGCCCGCGGGCAGCGCCAGCTCGAAGAGCTGCGCGCCGGCGACGCGCTCGGCGGGCAGGTCGGGAGCGCGCAGGTGCCAGCCCTTCTCGGTCGTGTGGCGGATGAAGACCCGCGTCGGCCGGTGCAGGCGGCTCGTGAACGTGAGCTTCGTGCGGCGCAGGTGCTGGACCTCGGCGGTGATCACGCCGCGCTGGACGGTGACCAGGCGCGAGACCTCGTCGCCGGTCGACTCGTCGCGATCGACGACGACCTGGCGATCGAGCGCGAAGGGCACGACCACGGGCGCTTTCGGCGGCACCGGCTCGGTGAGGCCCTCGCCGATGTAGCGGTCCTTGCCGTACACGGTCACGGGTCCGGCCTCGAGCGTGAAGTCGGTGGGGTTGAGGAGGCGCACCGCCTTGAAGGCGAAGCGAAGGTCGCCGCGCTCGGATTCGGCGTCGTAGAGGTACACCTCCTCGCCCTTCGTGACCTCGCGCAGCACCGAGACCATCGCGCTCGTGTTGCGGCGGACGTCCATCGGGGTCGACGACAGGAAGTGGCTCTCGCCGACCGGCGCGTCGCTCGTGTCGGCGGGCCGCGCGGCCGCGCGCGTCGCGC
>JAIOII010000962.1 GCA_019912685.1 Kofleriaceae bacterium | reverse complement strand
ATGCGCGCCGAGGGCTGCGCGTATCGCACGCCGGAGGGGCTCGGCTATCGCGTGATCGCGGCGCGCGACGGCCTCGACCGGCCGCGGCCCCACGACACCGTCACGCTGCGCATGTCGGGCTGGTCGCACGACGGCGACGCGCTGCCGATGCCGGCGAGCCCGACGCGCTTCCGCGTGTCGAGCCTCATCCCGGGCTTCGTACACGGGCTCGGCCTCATGACCGTCGGCGAGCGCTGGATGCTGTGCATCCCCGAGGAGCTCGCCTACCAGGGGCGCCCCGGCTCGCCGGGCGGCATGCTCGTCTTCGACGTCGAGCTCCTCGCGATCGATCGCGCGCTGGAGCGGTAGCGCTCAGCTCGGCCAGCGATCGCGCGGGTGGACGCCGAGGATGACGTCCATCGCGCGCTCGGCGACCGCGCTGATCGTGTGCGACGGGTTGCGCAGCGCGCTGAGCGGCAAGACGCTGCCGTCGATCACGTGCAGGCCCGGGTTCTCGCGCACCGCGAGATCGCCGGCGGAGACGACGGCGTCGGCGTCGGCGGGGTCGCCCATCGCGCAGCCACCGACCGGGTGCACGGTGAACGCGGTCTTCGTCAGCTCCCACGGCGAGTCGGCGAGCTCGCCGCCGAGTCCCTTGATCAGCGCGCGCGCGGCCTCGAGCGAGCCCGGCGGCGGCGTGTACGCGGCGGTGCTGGTGACGGCGATGCCGCCCTTGTCGCGCACCGAGATGTTGTTCGCGGTGCCGGGACCCGAGCGGCCGATGATCGCGACGCCGAGCATGTGCCGGCCGTAGTCGCGAAACCGCTCCTTGTACGCCTGTCCCCACGCCTTCTTCACGCCGTGCGGGCGCGTCTCGAGCATCACGGTCGCGCCGACCGGGATGCCGTGCACGTCCTCGAGCACGAACTCGCCGAGGTCGACGTGCATCATCATCACCGAGCCCTTGTAGCCGTCGACCGCGCGCGGCACGAAGCCGCCCTGCAGGAAGTCGCCGGTGCCGTCGATGCCCTTGCCGAGGCGCGCGGTCGGGAACGCGCGCAGCGGCTCCCATCCCTCCGGCAGGTCGGCGGCGCGCGAGCGCTCGAGCAGGACCGGCGACTCGATCGCGCCACACGCGACCACGACCTTGTCGCCCTCGACCATCACGAGCGGGCCGTCGTTGACGCGCTGGTAGTCGCGCTTCACGGCCTCGGTCTTCCAGCAGGCGACGCGGTACTTGTTGCCGGCGCGGCCGATGTACGCCGCCTTGCGCCGCGTGCGCACCGTCAGCTTGCCGGTGCGCTCGGCGTCGGCGAGGTACGTGTGCGCCATCGTCGTCTTCTTGCCGAAGCCGCACAGCGGCACGCACCAGCCGCACGCCGTGCAGCCCGCCAGCGCGAGCGGGTTGGGCGCGGGCCTCGGCAGCCCGGCCGCGGCGGCGCCGTCGATGAACGCGCGCGAGCGCGGGAACTCCTCGACGCCGGGGAGCGGGGCGACGCCGAGGCGCTGCTCGACGCGCGCATAGTACGGATCGAGGTGCGCGCGGTCGTAGCCGGCGGGCCAGCCGTGGAACGCGATCTGCGGCGCGCGCAGGTGGATCGCCGAGTAGACGAGCGAGCCGCCGCCGAGGCCCATGCCTTGCGCGACGAGGAGCTTCGGCTTGGTGAGGAGGTAGTCGTGCGGATAGTCGCGCAGGAGCCGGAACAGGAACGCGGGGTCGGCGCTCTGCGGCGTGACCTGGTTGCGCCAGTCCTCGCCCATCTCGAGCAGCTCGACGGTGTGGCCGGCTTCGGTGAACCGCTTCGCGGCGATCGAGCCGCCGAAGCCGGAGCCGATGACGATCACGTGCGCCATCTCAGGCCTGCTCGTCCAGGTCGGTGCGCACGGCGAGCCACCACGCCCGGATGTCGGCGTTGACGGCGCCGTCGCCGCCGGCGACGAGCTGCGCGTCGGCGAGCAGCGCCGTGCCCGCGACGGGCGCGGGCAACGTCTCGAGCGTGCGAGTCACCGCGCTC
>JAIOII010000961.1 GCA_019912685.1 Kofleriaceae bacterium | reverse complement strand
GCACGAAGGCCGGCGGGAAGTTGCGCAGCACCGGCCCGCGTTGGCGGAAGTCGGCGAAGCGCGCGCGCCTCACCGCGGCCTTGGCCGTCCCGGCCGACTTCTTCGCCGGCGCCTTGGCGACCTTCCTGACCTTGCCCGCCTTCGTCGACTTGGCCTTCGCCGACCTGGCCTTCGCCGTCTTGACCGCAGCCTGCTTGGCCGCCTTCGCCGGCCGGCTCGCCGCCGGCTGCCGCCGCGCCCCCAACGTGGCCTCGTAGACGCCGACGAAGCGCTGCAGCGGCCAACGCCGGATCGCCGCGGCCAGCACGTCGAGCGGCACGTCGTCGAGCCGCTTGAAGCGCACGCAGCACTTGCCCATGTCCAGCTTCTTGCCGGCCGCCTTCCAGTCGCGCTCGAACTGCCGCGCCTCATCGGGGTCGCAGTAGACGCCGAACAGGTAGACGGCGAAGTGGTTCTTCTGCGCGGCGAGGCCCGCGTACGGCAGCGGCTGCTTGGGATCGCAGTGGTAGCCGGCCGGATACAGCGAGTGCGGCACGTGGTAGCCGATCATGCCGTAGCCCATGCCCTCGGTGAACCCGGCATCGAGGTTGGCGAGGATCGTCTCGCGCACCGCGGCGACCACGGCGCGGCGCTCGGCTGGCAAGGAGGCGAGGTACTGCTCGACGGTCTTGGCCTTGGAGATCACCATGGCGCGAACTCTAGTGTCGCTGGGTCGGTTCGGGGAGGTTCGAGCCCCGCGGTGCGCGCCGCCGCCTTGATGTGCACTTGGCGACACCGCCGCCGAGCCGCCGCGGTAGCCTCGTGGTGACCGCACGAACTGCGCGTAACCCGCCGCCCTCATGAGCCAGCCGCCAGCCGCCAGCCACCAGCCGCCGTCGGCTGCTCTCCGTCTCCGCCGCCGCTCGCCACGGTTGCAGCGATCATGTGTCCGGATCCCGGACAGCAGGCAAGCCGCGAGCAGGCGACCGCGGCGGCGTCGAAGATCGAGCGGTGACGCGGACTTTTTCGGCGTGGATTCCGAAAGAGTGCTTGACAGGTTCCGGAGACACACGAGGCGCGTCGTCGAGAACCTCATCGAGATCTTCGGCTGGAACTCGTCAGCTGTTGCTAGAAGCACGAAGCGGCTCGTCGGGTCGTTTTCTGATTCCGGAGGCCTCGTCGTCGCGCCACGGGCATTCTGAGGGCTCGAATTTCTCCGTGTTAGATGGAGACATGCGCGTGTTCACGCTCCGCCACCTTTCCGATGACACGTTGCTCGCCGACCTCGCCGCGCTCGTCGCGACGGACCGGCAGACGACCGCCGCCTTGCTCGCGCACCTCGCAGAGGTGGAGCATCGCCAGTTGCATCTGCGCGCCGCATGCTCGTCGATGTTCGTGTACGCGACGCGCGTGCTCGGATTCTCGGAGGACGCCGCGCTCAAGCGCATCCGCGCCGCGCGCGTGGCGCGGCGGTTTCCGATGGTCTTCGATGCGATCGCGGACGGGCGCATGCACGTGAGCGGCGTCGTGATGCTCGCGCCCCACGTGACGGAGGGGAATGTCGAGGAGGTCCTCGCGGCGGCCGCGCACCGCACCAAGGCCGAGCTCGAGGAGCTCGTCGCGCGGCTCGCGCCGAAGCCCGATCTGCCCACCTCGATCACGCGGATCGACCCGGAAGGGTCCGCGGGGCCGGCGGGAGCGGCAGGACAACTGGCCCTGGAACCATCGCCCGAGGAACTGGCCCTGGAACCACCGCCCGAGGGACTGGCCCCGGAACCACCACCCGGGGGACTGGCCCTGGAACCACCTCCCGCGCCACCGGTGCGGGACGCGACGCGCGCCAGGGTGCTGGCCCCGGGGCGATACGCGCTCCGGGTCACGATCGGGCAGGAGACCCACGACAAGCTCGTGCGCGCGCAGGCGCTCCTGCGCCACCGGAACCCGGGCGGCGAGCTCGCCGAGGTGATCGACCGCGCGCTCGGCGCGTTGCTGGAGGTGCTGGAGAAGGAGAAGTTCGGCAAGACGTCGCGGCCGCGTGCTGCCAAAGCGCGGGGCGAGGACGCGGACGCGCGGTACGTGCCGCGCGAGGTCCGGCGCGCCGTGCACGCGCGGGACGGCGAGCAGTGCGCGTTTGTCAGTGACGATGGCGCGCGGTGCACCGAGCGGGCGTTCCTCGAGCTCGATCACCGGACCGCGGTCGCGCTCGGAGGCAAGCCGACCGTCGACGGGACCCGCATCCTCTGCCACGCTCACAACCAGTACGAGGCCGAGCGGCAGCTCGGCGCCGACTTCGTGCGCGCGAAGCGCGAGAGCCGGAGGAAGCGGCGCGTCGATGCGGCCGTGCCCGGGCGTGTCGATACCCCGCCGACGAGCGACGTCGCCGTTCGCGCCGGCGCGGAGGATGCGGCGGTGCCGGCGGTCGTGGAGCGCCAGAGGACGGGCGACGACGCGGAGGAATGCGCGGCACGTCCCCACGCCGATCCGGAGGGCGCGGTCGGGCGGGAGGGCGCGGTCGAGCTGGAGCGCGAGATCACGCTCGCGATGCGTGGCATGGGATTCGGCGCGCGCGAGACCAGCCACGCCATGGCAGACAGCGCCCCGGCTGGCGCGACCACGTTCGAGGCACGGTTGCGCGCCGCCCTCGCGTCGTGGAGGACCGCGCACGGGTCACGGTGCTCGGAGGGGCCGTTCGACGAGGCGGCACGTCAGCTCGCCATGTTTCTTGCCGGCAAGGCCTTGTCGGAGGCGGCATCAGGAAGAGGGCCTCGGCATCAGCTTGCGTCTGTGCGCCCGCGGCGACCAGCGGCGATACGGCGGGCAACGGCGGCGCCGGCGGCTACTCACCAGGGTGGGTCGGGTGCGATGGGCGCCCTCGCCGGTTGCTCGTTTCACTGGCTCGCGACACCATCACCGCCGTCGAGCTTGGCCCGGATTCCGACATAGGCCCGGGCTCGACGGTGTGCGTTAGGAGCATGGTGATGCGATCGCAGAAGAGCCTCCGGACCGTGGCGCTGGTCACGGTCGTCCAGTTCCTCTCGTTCTCGTGCGGCAGCAAGCAGACGCCGGTGGGTGGTGGCGGGACCACGGTCGCCCAGCCCGGGGGCCAGCCGCTCATCCAGACCGGCGACGCGCCCAAGGGGCTCACGCTGCGGCTGTCCGACGGCAAGCAGGGCCCGCCGGCCGCGGATCGCACGACGCTCGCGCCCGCGACGCCGATCTCCGACGCGGACGTCGCCGCCCTGCTCTCGCGGCTCACGGCGATCAAGGTCGACCCCGGCGACAAGAAGGCCTTCGCCCTGCGCGATCGCTCCACGCCGCCGCCGCGCACCGGCAAGACGATCAAGGACAAGTTCCCCGGCCCGGGCGCTGCGAGCCGGCCGCCGGTCACGGCCGACGTCGGCAAGCCGCTCGAGATCATCCGCTACGCGCCCGAGGGCGACGTGCCGGTCGTCCCGATGGCGACGATCACGTTCTCGCAGCCGATGGTGGCGGTGACCTCGCAGGACGACGCCGCGAAGGTCGTGCCCGTCACCATGACGCCCACGCCGAAGGGGCGCTGGCGCTGGCTCGGCACCAGGACGCTCGTGTTCGATCCCGAGATCCGCTTCCCGCACGCGACCACGTACTCGATCGAGATCCCGGCGGGCACGAAGTCGGCGACCGGCAACGTGCTCGCCGCCGCCCAGAAGTTCACGTTCACGACGCCGACGCCGCGCATGGTGTCGTCGTGGCCGAACCACGGGCCGCAGAAGCTCGACGCGCCGATGTTCGTCCTCTTCGACCAGAAGATCGATCCGGCCGCGGTGCTGGCGACCGTGAAGGTCGAGGCCGCCGGCACGAAGTACGGCGTGCGCCTCCTCACCGCCGACGAGATCGAGAAGCACGAGACCATGAAGGGCCTCGTCGCCGCGGCGAAGAAGAACGAGCAGGACGGTCGCTGGATCGCGTTCCGCGCCGAGCGCGACTTCCCCAAGGACACCAGCGTGACGATCGCGATCGGTCCGGGCACGCCGTCGGCGGAGGGCCCGAACAAGACCAGGGACACGCAGACGTTCGCGTTCGAGACCTACCCACCCCTGCGCATCGTGCGCGCCGAGTGCGGCTGGGGCGAGTGCCCGCCGGGCGCGCCGTTCGCGATCGAGCTGAACAACCCGCTCGCCGCCGACAAGTGGACCGACGCGAACGTCACGCTCACGCCCGACCTGCCGCGCAAGAAGGTGATCCAGTCGGGCAACTACGTCACCATCCAGGGCCCGACCAAGGCGCTCACGACGTACAAGGCGCGGCTCGCCGCCGGCATCACCGACGAGTTCGGGCAGACGCTCGGCAAGGACGCCGAGCTGGTCTGGAAGGTCGGCAAGGCGTATCCGAACTTCTACGGCCCGTCGGGGATGATCGCGCTCGATCCGGCGGCCAAGCAGCCGACGTTCGACGTGTTCACCACGAACTACGACGGCCTGAAGGTCCAGCTCTACGAGGTGAAGCCGACCGACTGGGACGCGTTCGGCTACTACATGCAGCACCAGTGGGAGCGCAAGAAGCCCAAGGTCCCGGGCAAGAAGGTGATGGACGAGCTCGTGCGCGTCGGCGGCAAGGCCGAGGAGCTCGTCGAGACCAAGATCGATCTGTCGCGCGCGCTGGGCCGCGGCGGTCTCGGGCACGTGATCGCGATCGTCGAGCCGTCGCCGTGGCGCGAGCGCTACGAGCCGCCGCGCCTCATCACGTGGGTGCAGTCGACGCGCATCGGCCTCGACGCCGCGGTCGACGCGACCGACATGAAGGCGTGGGTCAACCGGCTCGCCGACGGCGCGCCCATGGGTGGCGTCGAGGTGACGATGATGCCGTGGGGGATCACGGCGAAGAGCGACGACGCCGGCGTGGCGACGCTCGCGCTGGCGTCGACCGCGAAGAAGGGCGCCAACTTCCTCGTCGCGAAGCAGGGCGACGACGTCGCGTTCCTCCCCGACGACTACGGCTGGTACGGCGAGTACGGCCAGTGGCGCAAGCAGGACCGCAACGACACCCTCGCCTGGCACATCGCCGACGACCGGCAGATGTACAAGCCCGGCGAGAAGGTCCACCTGAAGGGCTGGATGCGGATCTTCGAGAACCGCAAGGGCGGCGACCTCGGCGGCGTCGCCGGGCAGGTCTCGGCGGTCGACTACCGCGTCGTCGATCCCGTCGGCAACGAGCTGACCAAGGGCTCGGTCGCGGTGTCGGCGCTCGGCGGCTTCGACGTCGAGTTCACGCTGCCGAAGACGCCCAACCTCGGCTACGCGTCGATCTACTTCGAGGCGAAGGGCCGGATGAAGGGCAACGCCTACCACGGCTTCCAGATCCAGGAGTTCCGCACGCCCGAGTACGAGGTGAGCGCGGAGGCGAGCCAGGGCCCGCACATGATCGGCGGCGCCGCCGACGTGACGGTGAAGGCGAGCTACTTCGCCGGCGGCGGCCTGCAGGGCGCGGCCGTCAACTGGTACGTCACCGCCAGCGAGACCACGTACACGCCGCCCAACCGCGAGGAGTGGACGTTCGGCGTGTGGACCCCGTGGTGGGGCTGGCACCGCGGCTGGTGGGAGAGCGACGAGGCGTACGTGGCGCCGAAGACGTGGAGCCACACCGCCAAGACCGACGCGACGGGCGCGCACGTCCTCCACTTCGACTTCGTCAGCGCCAACCCGCCGCTGCCGATGAACGTGTCGGCGAATGCGTCGGTGACCGACGTCAACCGCCAGCAGTGGACCGCGAGCTCGACGCTGCTCGTCCACCCGTCGAGCCTGTACGTCGGCCTCAAGACCAAGAAGCCGTTCGTCGACAAGGGCCAGCCGATCGAGGTCTCGGCGATCGCCGTCGACCTCGACGGCAAGGCCGTCGCCGGCCGCACCCTCGACATCTCGAGCGTGCGCCTCGACTGGGACTACGAGAACGGCAAGTACGTGCAGAAGGAGCTCGACCCGCAGTCGTGCACGCCGGTGTCGACGGCCGACGCGGTGACCTGCGAATTCGCCACCCCCGAAGGCGGTCAGTACCGCATCCGCGCGCTCGTCGCCGACGACCAGGGCCGGGCCAACAAGACCGAGCTCACGGTGTGGGTGTCGGGCGGCGACACGCCGCCGGCGCGCGAGGTGCAGCAGGAGATCGCGCAGCTCATCCCCGACCAGAAGGAGTACAAGCACGGCGACACCGCCGAGATCCTCGTGCAGGCGCCGTTCTTCCCCGCCGAGGGCATCCTCAGCGTGCGCCGCAGCGGCCTGCTCACGACCGAGCGCTTCACGATGAAGGGCCCGACGCAGACCGTGAAGGTGCCGATCGTCGACTCGCACACGCCGAACGTGTACGTCCAGGTCGACCTGATCGGCGCGGCGGCGCGCGCCGACGACAACGGCAAGCCCGACGCGTCGTTGCCCAGGCGGCCGGCGTACGCGAGCGGCCAGCTCAACCTGCCGGTGCCGCCCAAGCTGCGCACCCTCGACGTGGTCGTGACGCCGAAGGCGAAGAAGGTGAGCCCGGGCGCGCCCGCGCGCTTCGACGTCATCGTGAAGGACGCGAGCGGCAAGCCGGTGCCCGGCGCCGAGGTCGCGCTCATCGTCGTCGACGAGGCGGTCCTGTCGCTCACCGGCCACCAGTTCGCCAACCCGATCAACTCGTTCTACGGGATGCGCGGCTCGGACACGCGCGACCATCACCTGCGCGGCTACGTGAAGCTCGCGCAGCCCGACGCCGGTCTGCTCGCCGGCAACACCGGCAGCGGCGCCGCGGGCGGCGATATGGTCACCGCCGACGCCGCGGAGTCGTCGGTCGCGATGAACGGCGGCGGCGGTCGCACGCGGGGCGCCGCCGCCGTTCATCGCGAC
>JAIOII010000097.1 GCA_019912685.1 Kofleriaceae bacterium | reverse complement strand
CATAGCCCACGCCGGCGACATCCCGGCGCTGGTCGCCGGCGCCGCGCCTCAGCGCCGCCTCCTCGACAACGCACCGCTGCCCGTGACCGCGCCGCTCCTCGACGCGCTCTTCCACGACGCGCTGACCTGCTGGTGATCATGCCGACCCCGCGCCCCACCATCGCCGACTATCGCCACTTCGAGTCGATCACGACCCGCTGGATGGACAACGACGTCTACGGTCACGTCAACAACGTCACCTACTACAGCTACTTCGACACCGTCGCGAACGCGTATCTCATCGCCGCAGGGCTCGACATCCACGACGGCCCGGTGATCGGCCTCGTCGTCGAGTCCGCCTGCCACTATCACGCGCCCGTCGCCTATCCGACACGGCTGCGCGGCGGCTTGCGCGTCGATCGCCTCGGCCAGCGCGCCGTGACCTATGGCCTCGCGATCTTCCGGGAAGGCGACGACGCGGCGGTCGCGCACGGCCACTTCGTCCACGTGTTCGTCGACCGCGCGACCCGGACCCCGACCCCGATCCCGGACGACCTCCGCGCGGCGCTCGCGCGCCTGCTGATCACGTGAGGGCGGCGAGCGCATCAGCGGCGCTCATGAGGCATCCGGCGGCGGAGGCTGGCCGCAGATCTGCATGACTTCGTGCGCGGAGGAGTCATGCGAAACGTTGCACTGATCGTCGGAAGCCTTCGCAAGGAATCGTTCACGCGCAGCATCGCCCGCGCGATCGCCGAGCTCGCGCCGGCGGCGTTGCGATTCCATCCCGTCGAGATCGGGAACCTGCCGCTCTACAACCAGGATCTCGATCCCGATCATCCGCCCCGGCCGTGGGTCGAGTTTCGCGACCGCGTGCGCGGGCTCGACGCCGTGCTGTTCGCGACGCCCGAGTACAACCGCTCGATCCCGGGCGCGCTCAAGAACGCGATCGACGTCGGCTCGCGTCCGTATGGCAAGAGCGTCTGGTCCGGCAAGCCGTGCGCGATCATCAGCGTGTCGCCGGGCGCCGTCGGCGCGTTCGGCGCGAACCATCACCTGCGCCAGTGCCTGGTCTTCCTCGACATGCCCTGCATGCAGCAACCGGAGGCGTACATCGCGAAGGTCACCGACGTGCTCGACGAGCAGGGCCGGGTCAAGCCCGGCCGCACCCGCGACTTCCTCGAGACGTTCGCGACCGCGTTCGCCGACTGGGTCGAGCACCTCGCGCACACCCACGCCTCGGCGGCGTGAGCTCCGCGGCAGCAGCGACAGGGCTGTCCGCCAGATCTGGCGGCTGGACGTCGCTGTCCGCTTGCACGGCCGGGAGGCGCGGAGTGTCGCGCGGTTGCGCGTGGTCCGCCGCGTGCAGTGCGCGGCGGCATCCCGAGCAAGGAGCTCCCCGTGATCCGATCGATGTCCGTCCGTCTCGTCCTCGCGGCCGCCGTGGCCGAGCCGGCGGTGCAGCCGTACCGCGACGACGCCCACGGCTTCGCCGTCGAGGCGGCGCGTGCACCGACCACGGGCGAGCAGCAGGTGCCCACCGCGATCGGCACGCTGACCGCGCACACGTACATGTTCTCGTCGCCGAGCGCGCCGGGCGCGATGATGGTCGCGGTGACGCCGTCGTTCTACAAGGACGGCGAGCTCGACGTGAAGCGCTCCCTCGACGACGGCCAGCACGGCATGTTGACGAACATGGGCGCGACCCTGGTCGACAGCGCCGACCTCGAGCTCGACGGCGCGACCGGGCGCATGTTCCGGTTCACGGCGCGGCCGCAGGGCCAGCGCGCGACCGGCTACGGCAAGATGTACCTGCGCGACGGCTCGCTCTACCAGATCCTCGTCGTGCACCTCGACAGCGCCGGCGCGTTCAAGGCCGAGGGCGAGCGCTTCGTCGACTCGTTCCAGTTCGTTCCGCGCAAGGGCTGATCCAGCGGCGGTATGATCGCCGGGTGAGCGATTCGACCCTCTGATCGCGGGGGCCGTCGCGGTCCTTCCGGTGGACCCAGGCGCACGTCACGCGCGAGCAGCTCGTCGCCGGCGCCCGCCTGGTCCACGCGTTTCGCGAGGACGAGCACGCGTATCGCTGAGCCCGCCCATCACGTACCATGGCCGCGATGGCCGACGATGGTGAGCTGCGGAGGATCACGCGCGAGCGCGATCAGGCGATCGAGCGGTTCGTGCTGATGTGCAGGGCGATGAACGGGTGCATGTGGGACTGGGACATCCGCGCCAACGTCGCCTTCTACAGCGAGGCCGTCTACACGGTGTACGGCATCGGTCGTGACGTGACGCCGAGCTTCGAGCGGTGGACGACCTACGTGCACCCCGACGACCGCGAGCGCGTCGTCTCCGGCTTTCGCGAGGCCCTCGAGACCGGGAAGTCCGAGTGGGCCGGGGAGTACCGCTTCGTGCGTCCGGACGACGGCCGCGTCCTCGAGGTCTTCGACCGGGGCTTCGTGATGTTCGACGGTGGGGCGCCCGTGCGGATGGTCGGCGTCGTCATGGACATCACGCCGCAGCGCGCGCTCGAGCGCCAGCTGCGCCACTCGCAGAAGATGCAGGCGGTCGGTCAGCTCGCCGGCGGGATCGCGCACGACTTCAACAACATGCTGCAGGCCGCGAAGCTCGAGATCGAGCTGCTGCGGGGGACGCCCTCGGCGTCGGTCCAGGTGCTCGAGCACGTGAAGGCGCTCGGCACGGCGATCGACCGCGCCGCCGGGCTGACGCGCCAGCTGCTGACGTTCAGCCGGCCCGAGGCCATGCGGACCGAGGCGCTCGATCTGAACGCGAAGGTCGGCGAGCTGGCGACCATGCTGCGGCGGCTGCTCGGCGAGGACGTGCACCTCGCGCTCGAGCTGGCGGGCGAGGTGATCTACGTCGACGCGGACGCGTCGATGCTCGACCAGGTGCTCGTGAACCTGGTGGTGAACGGACGCGACGCGATGGCGGGCGGTGGCACCCTGTCGCTCGCGACCGCGCGCTGCGGGCAGCTCGAGCCGGCGGGGCGGCGGCCGGGCCGCTACGTCCGTGTCGACGTGCGCGACACGGACGTCGGCATCCCGGGCGAGATCCTGCCGCGCATCTTCGAGCCGTTCTTCACCACCAAACCCAACGGCACCGGCCTCGGCCTGGCGACGGTGTACGGCATCGTCGAGCAACACGGCGGGTGGATCGACGTCGACACCACGCCGGGCAGCGGCACGACGTTTCACGTGTACCTGCCGGAGCACGTCCGCGGGCCGGCGGACCGCGTCCGGCCGCCGGCGATCACCGCGGCGCCGGGCACGGAGACGATCCTGCTCGTCGATGACGATGACGGCGTCCGGCGCGCGCTGTCGCTCGTGCTCGAGAGCCACGGCTACACCGTGCTGGCGGTCGACTCGGGCGCCGCGGCGCTCGCCGCGTGGGAGTCGTCGGGCGGGAAGATCGATGTCCTCGTGACCGATCTGAAGATGCCGGGGATGAGCGGAAGCGAGCTCGCCGCGGCGCTGTCGGCGCGACGGCCGGCGCTACCGATCGTGTTGATCAGCGGCCACCTCCGCGAGCTCGATCCGAGCCTCGCCGCGCGCTACCAGCTCCTGCACAAGCCGTTCGACGGGGAGCGCCTCGTCGCGGTCGTTCGCGAGTCCCTCCAGGCCGCGGCGAAGGCGTGAGCCCCATCGCCTGAGGCGGCGCCGGGGGGACACGGACGACTTGCGTGCGATCGCACGCGTTGGTATATGTGCGAACGCACGCATCGAGATCATGGCCGCCGACACGAAAGCACGCCGGCTCCGGGACGCGGTCCGTCACCTGATGGTCGCCCACGGGGCCCTGGAGGAAGCGAGACGCCCGTGCGGGACGCCGCTGTCGATCCCGCACGCCTACGCGCTCCTCGAGCTGCTGCATCACGGCGAGCCGATGACCGTCTCCGAGCTGGCGGCGAAGCTGGCGATCGACCGGACGAACGTGTCGCGGCTGTGCGTCCGCATGGAAGAGGCCGGCGATCTCGATCGCGAGGCTCATCCCGACGATGGCCGGGCCCGGGCCCTGCGCCTCACGAGCAAGGGCAAGCGTGTGGCGCAGACCGTCGACGAGCAGAGCGCCCACCACTTCGGTCGCCTGGCGAAGCGACTCGGCGACGACGTCGGCGAGGTCGTCGCCGCGCTCGACCGTCTGTCACGCGCCATGACCTCCATCGAGGAAGACGAATGAAGACGAACCACGTGATCCTGAGTGCGGCCATCATCCACGCGTTCGTCGCGGTCGGATGTGGGACCCAGGCGGCCGCTCCGGCGGCGGAGGAACGCAAGGAGTCGGTCGCCGCGCGTGGTGCCGGCCACCCGGCGGACGAGCTCGCCGACCTCGATCCCCGGAAGCCGGTGCCGTTGCAGCCGATGATGGCGTGGCATCAGAAGCAGAACATGATGGAGCACCTCGTCGCCATCCAGCGCATCACCGACGGGCTCGCGCGCGAGGACTGGGACGAGATCGCGACCGCTGCGTCGCTCATCGAGTCGTCCCCGCAGATGCAGCAGATGTGTCAGCACATGGGCGCCGGCGCCGACGGGTTCACCGAGCTGGCGCTCGACTTCCACCGTCGCGCCGATGCGATCGGCCAGGCCGCGCGCGCCCGGGACGGCGTCGCCGTGCTGGGCGCCACCGCGAACACGCTGCAGGCGTGCACCGGCTGTCACGCCGCGTACCGCCAGGAGGTCGTCGACGCGGCCACGTACCAGGCGCGCACCGGCCGGGCGCACGACCCCGCCGCCATGCACGGCGGTCACTGACGGCCGGCGGGGCTTCGACGTCGCGGTGCTCGGGTCAGAGCGGGAAGCCGCACCGTTCGATCGCCTGGCACGCGCGCTCCTCGGGCTCCAGATCGCAGAAGTCCTCGCTGGTGAACTCCAGCGGGTTCTCGGCGATCGGGCCACACGCGCAGTCCCAGCTGCCGGTCGCGCCTCCGCAGTAGACGGCGTACTCCGGTTCGGTGAAGAAGTTCACCTGGCACAGGTCGCCCGAGCGGGCCGACGACCACTGCGCGGGCAGGTCGCACCCGGCGCCGCCGTCGCCGCCACAGGCACCGGCGACCAGGCCGAGCAGGGCGGCACATCCCAGGAGCACGCGAGCCATGGGACGCATCGTAGACCTATAATGCGGCGATGACCGGCCAGCCTCCGCTGGATCTCGTCGCGCTCGGCTCGACGCTCGACGCCCTGGCCGAGGGGCTCCAGATCCTCTCACCGGAGTGGCGGTACCTGTACGTCAACGACGCGGCCGCGCGTCACGGACGGCGCCCGCGCAAGGAGCTCGTCGGCAACACGATGATGGCGTGTTACCCGGGCATCGAGACCACCGAGATCTTCGCGACGCTGACGGCCTGCATGAACGACCGCGTGCCGGCGAACCTCGACAACGAGTTCACGTATCCCGACGGGGGCCGCGGGTCGTTCGAGCTGCGCGTCCAGCCCTGCGCCGCCGGCATCGTGATCCTGTCGATCGACGTCACCGAGCGTCGCGACCACGAGCGCCAGCTCCGGCACACGGTCCGGGCGCTCTCGACGCCGGTCGTGCGGGTGTATCCCGGCATCCTGCTGCAACCGCTGGTCGGAGTGTTCGACGACGAGCGCGCGACCGAGCTGGCCGAGACCATGCTCGCCGCGATCTCGGAGCACGACGCGCGCGTGGTGATGTTCGACGTCTCGGGGGTACCGACGATGGACACCGGGGTCGCCCGCCACCTGCTCGCCACCGCGGCGGCGGTCCGGGTCCTCGGCGCGGAGGTGATCCTGACCGGCATCAGCGCGGCCGCCGCGCGCAGCATCGTCCACCTCGGGATCGACCTGTCGACGGTGAAGACCACCTCCCGGCTCTCCGCCGGCCTCGAGCTGGCGCTCTCGCTGGTGGGCAAGGAGGTTCGCGCGATCACCGCCTGAAGTCCTTCATCGCCCGGCGCGCGTCGAGCGCGAACGCCGCCGCCTCGCGCGCCGTCTCGAAGGCGGTCAGCGTGCGCTGCAGGTGCTCGTGCGAGTGGAGCGCCGACACCATCAGCCGGATGCGCGCCTCGCCCTCGGGCACGACCGGGTAACACAGGCCGTGGGCGTAGATGCCGCCGTCGTAGAGGTGGTTCACCATCTCGTGCAGGACGTCGTAGCCGCCGACGTCGACGGCGAGCAGCGGGTGGTGGCCGCCCATCACGCGGAAGCCGCGCTCGAGCAGGCCCTCCCACAGCACCTTGATGTTGTCGCGCAGGCCCGGCAGCGGCGCCTCGCCGCTCTCGAGGATCTGCAGGGCCCGGATCGCCGCGCCCGCCATCGGCGGCGGCAGCGTGGCCGAGAACATGTACGGCGACGACTTCTGGCGCAGCCACGCGATGATCTCGGCGTGCCCGGCGGAGAACCCGCCGGACGCGCCGCCGAGCGCCTTGCTGAACGTCCCGGTCACCACGTCCACGCGCTCGATCGCGCCGGCGAGCTCGGCGGAGCCGCGGCCGCGCTCGCCGAGGACGCCGATGCCGAGCGCGTCGTCGACCACGACCATCGCGTCGTAGCGATCGGCGAGATCGCAGATCGCGTGCAGGTCGGAGATGCGTCCCGAGAACGGGTGCACGCCGTTGGTGACGATCGCGCGGAAGCGCGCCCACTTGGAGCGGCGCAGGATCTCCTCGAGATCGTCGGGGTCGTCGTTGCGGAACGTGACCAGGCGCGAGCCGGCCAGGCGCGCGCCGTCGGCGAGGCTCGGATGGACGCCGGCGTCGCAGATGATGCAGTCGCGCGACCCGAACAGCGGCGCGAACAGGCCGATGTTGGCCATGTAGCCGCCGCCGCCGTAGAGGATCACGTCGGGCACCTTGAGGAAGCCGCGCAGCCACTCCTCCAGCTCCTTGTGGATCGGCAGGGTCCCGCACATCACGCGCTGCGACGACAGGCCGACGCCGTACTTCTCCGCGGCCTCGATCGCGGCGCCCAGCACCTGGGGATCCGCGGACAGCCCGAGGAAGTCCTGGGTCGTGTAGTTGATGACCGGCTGGCCCTCGCGGCCGTCCATCATGCCGCCGGCCGCCATGCCGCCCGAGCGCGAGAACACGACCTCGCGCTTGAACAGGCCGGCGTCGCGCAGGCGGTCGGTCTCGCTGCGGAGTAGATCGAGCAGCCCCTGGCTCATGTTTTCTCCTTCGCGCCGGCGCTCATGAGCTCCCTCCGATGTACCAGACGAGCGCGGCCACGCATCGCTGCCACGCCGGATCCGCCTGCCGTCGCGCGCAGAACCGGTCGATGCGCGCGGGCAGGGCGTCGTCGCCGCCGGGCGCCGCGAGCACGA
>JAIOII010000960.1 GCA_019912685.1 Kofleriaceae bacterium | reverse complement strand
CGATCTGCCGCAGCTTCTTCCGTCGCGCTGGGCGGCCGCACGCGCCGCCGCTCAGGCCGCCGCGACCTGAGCGCCGCGGCTGCCACAGGAACCGGCCGCCATCAAGACCGCACCCCCCGGTGCGGTCCACCGGACGCTCACGTTGGCGTTGCGCCCCCAGCAACGCGCCTGGCCGGAGGTCAATACCGCGCACGACTGGCTTCCACCGACGGAAACGCGGCTGGCGAGGTCTCCCGAGGCCAACGCGACGGACGCGATCCCCGGGACGATGAAGAACGTGCCGGTCCCGAGCTGACCGGATGAGTTGGATCCCCAACACCTGGCGCCTCCGCTGCTTAGCGATGCGCACGTATGAAACGAGCCTGCGGCGATGCTCGTGATCCCCGTGAGTGGCGACGCGCCGGGGGCTTGAACCGTTACAGGCAAGGTCGAGTTCGCCGTGGAGCCCTGGTTTCCCAGCTGACGATATTCGTTCCAGCCCCAACATCGGGCGGTGCTATCGGAAAGAATCGCGCAGGAGTGATTTGCCCCAGAGGTGATCTGAACGGCAGCGGTGATGCCCGTGACCGCGACCGGCTCACTTGAGTGAGCCATCGAGCCATTGCCGAGCTGACCATTGTAGTTGGCGCCCCAGCAGCGGACGTGCCCAGTCGACAGGAGTGCACAGGCGTGATTCGCACCACCGGCGATTGCCACCGCGTTGGTGATGTTGGTGGTGAGCACAGGTGTCGCAGAACCCGTCGTAGTTCCGTTGCCGAGCTGACCGAAGCCGTTGTAGCCCCAGCAGCGAACACGTCCGCCGCCGACGATCGCGCAACTAAAGCCACCGCCGGCGGTGACGCTTTGGCTCAAGGATAGTGTGAGCCCAGATGACTCGGAACTTAGCGACGGCGCGTCGGACTCAAGGCCATCGCAGGCGATCAACGCGAATGCGCCTATCGCGAGCACTGACACGGCCCGAGTCACAATCGGCCATCGGTGACCTCGTTGATCGCTGTCGCGAAGCGGCTCTTGGGCTCGACTCATTCGTCTCCGCCTACGCAAGCGCAGGGCCACGCCTACGCTCGCCGCGAACCGTGTAATGTCCGCGGCATGGCGCGCGCGTGCGGCGTGTGTGTGCCGCGTCGGCGCTACGACTCGGTGCCGCGTTCGCGCAGTGCGCGACGTTCGCGCACTGGGACCGGATCGATCCCGAACTCGCGCATCCGCGTGATGAATGTGCGGCGGGCCATCTTGATGAGCGCGGCCGCGGCCGACTGAACGCCGTTTGTCGCGTGCAGCGCCTGGCGCATGCGCCGCTCGACCAGCTCGTCGATCTCGTCGTCGATGGAGCGGAAGACGAGCGGCGCCTCGGGTTCCGGATCCTGCGCGGAGGTTGCGCGCAGGTCACGCTGCGCAAGGTGGGCGGGCAGATGGCTCCGTTCGATCACGTCGCCTGGAGCGGTCGCGGCGGCGTAGACCATCGCGTGCTTCAGCTCGCGCACGTTGCCCGGCCAGCGGTGGCGAGCGATGGAGCGCATAGCCGCGTCGGACACCGTGGCGTCTTCGCGTTCGAGGTCCGCGCGCGCAGCGCTCACGAACTGACGCGCGAGGCGAGGCAGGTCGGCGGGGCGATGGCGCAGCGGAGGGATGACCAGCGTGGCACCGCAGATGCGGTGGTAGAGGTCCTCGCGAAAGACGCCGGCCTTCACGAGCGCGTCGAGGTCGCGGTTGGTCGCGGCGACGAGGCGTACGTCGATGCGGCGCTCGGTCGTGGAGCCGAGGCGCGCGATCTTGTGCTCGCTGAGCACGCGGAGCAGCCGGACCTGCGCGTCGAGCTTGAGCTCGCCGATCTCGTCCAGGAAGAGGGTGCCGCCGCTCGCGCATTCGAAGTAGCCGGCGTGCGCGGCGGCCGCGCCAGAGAACGCGCCCTTCTGGTGACCGAAGAGCTCGCTCTCCATGAGGCCCGCCGGGATCGCGGAGCAGTTGACGGCGACGAACGGACCCGCGCGGCGTGGCGACAGGTGATGCGCCGCGCGGGCCGCGACCTCCTTGCCCACGCCGGTCTCGCCCAGGATGAGGATCGGCAGGAGGGTCCGAGCCATGCGCGTCAGCTCGTCCACGACTTGCTTCATCCCCGCATCGGCGAACTCGTACCGTTGATCGCCCATCACGAGCGCAACCAGATCGGTTTCGTGGTCACTCATGCCGCCCCGTATCGAGAGGTGCTCGGCGCGGTTGCTGACGAAGTAGGAGATACTTCTAACTACGCGGAGTGCAACGCTTGTGCGATCCCCGGGTCGGCGTCACGCGATGGGCCAGCGCGCCTCTCGCCACGCATGATCAGGCTCGGGCGCCCGCCTCGTATTGTCGGCGGGCGGCGTCCAGCTCGGCGACGACCTGCGCGACCAACTCGGGCGGTTCGATGGCGCGGGCGTGCGGCCCCCACTCCAGAACCCATGACACGATCGGCGCGAGACGAGCGCGGGTGCTGAACTCGATCCGGAGGCGACCGTCGGGGAGGTCGCGCACTTGTTGCGAACGATGCCAGAGGCGCGCGCGGGCGTACCCCGCGCGCGCCTTGCTGAACTCGACGACCACGCGGGTCGGTTCGTCGGTCGCGGCGAGGTGGACGCCGAAGGCGTCGTGCATGACCGCGTCGAGGTCGAAGTCCGCGGGTGTCGCGAAGGGAAACGCGCGCAGGTGCTCCGCCTCGGTGAAGCGCTCCACGGCGAAGGTACTGACGGCGGCGGCGCTCGTCAGCTCGGCGCCTTCCTCGGGCCGCTGGAGCCGGCGTGCGACGACGTAGAGTCCGTGCTTGTGGATCGCGATCGCGAAGGGCGCGAGATGGCCACGCTGGCGCCGGCCCCGTGAGTCAGCGTAGGCGAAGCGGATGACCTTGCGCGACAGCACGCCGGTGAGGAGAGCATCGATGAGGTCGGCCTTGTCGTCGTACGCCTTCGTGCCGCCGTCGGGTACGTAGACGATGCGCTGCGCGAACGTCGTGTGCTCGGAGCGCTCCGCGGGTTCGAGGCGCTGGGCCAGCTTGGTCTCCACGCTCTCGATGTCGTCGTGGAACGGCGTACCGCGCAGCACGTCGAACATGCTCCGCACGGCGAGCAGCGTGTACCGTGTTGGCGAGCGCCAGAAAGCGCAGAAATCTGAACCGGCCGAGCGGTCAGGCCCTCGCCTTCGCGCGGCGTGAAGGCTTGGCGGCCTGAGCCTCGCGGCGGCGGTAGCTGTCGCCCTCGATGGCGATGATGTCGGCGTGGT
>JAIOII010000959.1 GCA_019912685.1 Kofleriaceae bacterium | reverse complement strand
GAGGTAACGGCCACGGCGCGAACGGCGCGGCCGTTACCTCCTCCGAGGGCGACGAGGTTCGGGCGCGCCGCCGGCGCCGCGCCGTTGCGCAGCCGCGTCAGGTCCGCCTTGCAGTGCTTGCAGCGGCCGGCGATCGGGTGGATCTGGCCGCCGCACGCGGGACAGGCCGTGCGCGGCTCGACGGCGGCAGGTGTGGCCATCACGTCCAATGTGCCAGGCGCACCCGGGGGCCGCAACCTGGCCTTGCGGCGGTCGACTCCCGACCTACAGTGGGGCGATGCCCGCCCGCCGCCCGCCCCGGCCACCCGTGCTCGTCGAGCACGAGGTCGCGGTCCCGGGCCTCGATCCCGCGCACGACGGCGTCCGCATCGCGCACCTGTCCGACATCCACGTCGGCAACATGACGCCGGCCGCTCACGTCCGCGCCGCCGTCGACGTCGCGAACGGCGCCGGCGCCGACGTCATCGCGCTCACCGGCGACTACGTGTGCTGGCGCAAGCACGAGGTCGGGATGCTGCGCGAGCAGCTCGCCGGCCTGTCGGCGACGCGGGTCGTGGCCACGCTCGGCAACCACGACTACTTCACCTCGGCGTCGGGCGTCCGGCGCGCGCTCACCGGCCACGGCTACGAGGTGCTCGACAACCGCCACACGACCGTCATGCTGCGCGGCGCGCCGCTCCACCTGATCGGCATCGACGATCCGGTGACGCGCCACCACGACCTCGACCAGGCGTTCACCGGCGTGCCCGAGCGCGGCTCGCGCGTCGTCCTGTGTCACTGCCCCGAGCAGGCGCCCGGCCTCGCCGAGCGCGGCGCCGATCTCGTCCTCTCCGGGCACACGCACGGCGGCCAGATCTTCGTGCAGGGCGTCACCGACCGCATCATCACGCGCATGGGCAAGCGCTACCGCCGCGGCTTCTACCGCGACGGCGCGCTCGGCCGCACCCAGCTCTACGTCACCCCCGGCATCGGCTTCTCCGGCGTCCGCGTCCGCGTGGGAGACGGCACGCAAGCGGAGGTCGCGCTGTTCACGCTGCGCGCGGCGGCCTAGAGTGCACGTCGCGATGGCAGAAGGTCCACTGCTCGGCGGCCGCTGGCGCCTCGGGCCGCGCCTCGGCAAGGGCGCGCAGGCGGAGACATACCTCGCGACCGAGGTCGCGCGCCGCCAGGAGGTCGTCGTCAAGCGCGTGCGGCTGGGCGCCGGCTGGAAGAGCTTCGAGCTGCACGAGCGTGAGGCCAAGGTGCTCGGCCAGCTGCGCCACGCCGGCGTGCCGCGCCTCCACGCCGCGCTCGAGGAGCCGCCGGGCATGTTCAACCTCGTCATGCAGCGCATGCCGGGCGACAACCTGCGCGACCTGACGAAGCGCCGGCGGCTCTCCGAGAACGAGCTGCGCGACGTCCTCATCCGCGGGCTCGAGATCCTCGACTACCTGGCGACCCGATCACCGCCGGTCGTCCACCGCGACATCAAGCCGGCGAACCTCGTGCGCGACACGGACGGCACGCTCTCGCTCGTCGACTTCGGCGGCGTCGCCGACGTGGGCGAGGGCGCGGGCTCGACGCTGGTCGGCACGTACGGCTACATGGCGCCCGAGCAGCTGCACGGGCAGGCGACGCCGGCGACGGACCTGTACGCGCTCGGCGCGACCATCGTCGCGCTCGCCGGCGGCGTCGAGCCCGAGGACGTGCCGCGCAAGGGCCTCAAGATGGATCTCGCCAGGCACCTGCCGTCGATGCCGGCGGGCTTCCGCAAGGTGCTCGAGGCGATGACCGAGCCCGATCCCGAGAAGCGGCCGCAGCGCCCGCGCGCCGTCGTCGCGGCGATCGCGCTTGCGCGCCCGCTCTTCACCGACATGCCCGAGCCGCTCGGCGCGCTCCTGCGGCTCTCCGTGCTCGGCATCGCGCTCGGCGGCTGGGCCGGCATGGCGCTCACCGCGTGGACGCTCCAGCTGATCGGCTGGACCGCCGGCATCTTCACCGGCGGCAAGCGCTCGACGGCGCGCCGCATGACCGGCGACGTCGCCGAGATCTTCGTCGACGGCCGCGACGGCTTCGGCGATCTCGCGCGCCGCGCGGTCGCCCGGAAGAAGCGTTAGCGGCTCGCGGCGCGGCGGGTGACGGTGCGGCGCGCGGCCTTGGTCGCGAAGCCGCCGAGCACGAGCACCTCGTCGACGTCGCCGCGACGATCGGCGTTGCAGTTGATGGCGCGCGCGCAGCGAACGCGGTCGATGCGCAGGCCGCGGTAGAGCGAGCGGATGAAGGGCGTGTCGCTGTTCGACAGGACGACGGCGACGCCGCGGTCGGCGAGCTCGTGGGCCAGCGTCGCGAGCGCGCGCTGGTCGTCGGGGCCGAACGCGTCGGCGGTGTAGCTGACGAAGTTCGCGGTCGTCGTCACCGGGTCGTACGGCGGATCGAAGTAGACGAGGTCGCCGGGGCGCGCGTCGGCGACCGCGGTCCGGTAGTCGGCGCAGAGGATCGTGGCGCGCGCGAGCACCGCCGACGCGGCGCGCAGCCCGGCGGCGTCGCAGATCGGCGGGTTCTTGTAGCGCCCCATCGGCACGTTGAAGCCGCCCGAGCGGTTCACGCGCCACAGGCCATTGTAGCAGGTGCGGTTCAGGTAGATGAACGCCGCCGCGCGATCGAGCTGCGTCCAGGCGACGCTCGCGTCGTTCCAGCGCGCGCGCGTCGCGTAGTAGTGCTTCTCGTCGTGCGCGTCGCGGTGGATCGCGAGGCGCCGGATCACGCCCTCGACGTCGCTCGCGACCGCGCGGTACGTCGCGATGAGATCGGCGTTGCGATCCGCGAGCACCGCCGCGCCCGGCGACATGCTGAAGAAGACGGCGGCGCCGCCGGCGAACGGCTCGAAGTAGCGGCCGTACGTGCGCGGCAAGCGCGCCGCGATCTCGGGAAGGAGCCGGGTCTTGCCGCCCACCCACTTGACGATCGGGCTGGCGAGAGACGCGGGAGCCGAGGCTTCCGCCCCGGCCGGGCGGGTGACGCTCGGCATCTGCGCATCCTCGGGCCGCGTGGCCGGATGCGCAAAAAAAGAGCAATGGTTACAACGACTTCAATGAGTCGTTCTATAACTCAGAGCGCCGAGGCGGCGGCGTACTTCTGCGTCCCCGGGTCGTAATCGACGAGCACGCCCGCGGCGCCCGCGCTCCGGGCGATGCGGTACATCTCCTCGCGGTTGCCGCGCACGATCATGCGCGGCTCGGCGCCCTCGACCTCGGTCGCGGTCAGGAACTGCCGCGCCTTGACGACGTTCTTGAAGCCGAGCACGTAGGCGGCGTCGTCGCCGGCCTTCGCCATCATCGGCACGCGACCGTCGGCATCGGCCGTCGGCAGCTGGCCTTCATTCGCAACGAGGAGAACCCAGAGTCCTTCGAGCACCGATCCAGGACCGGTCGGGGGCGGTTGCGTGGGCCCGCGGCGGGTCGTGGAGGTTGACGTCTGCTGCATTCACAACTCCGTTTGATTGCGCGGCTTTTTGCGGCCTTTTCGCGTCCCTGTCAAGCGAAACCGTAACCCCCACCCCTGCTTGACGTAACCGCTGCGGACGATCAGAGTGCACCACGTGGATCGCGTGAGCTTGCCGGTGCTCGACGAGCGACGCGCGCGCCAGAGCGCCGCGCCGGCGGGGTTCACCGCGCCGGCCGATCCCCTCCGGGATCGCTTCGAGCGCTCGATCAGCTACCTCCGCGTGTCGGTCACCGACCGCTGCAACTTCGCGTGCACGTACTGCGTGCCCGACGACGGCGTCGAGCACAAGCGGCGCGCCGAGCTCTGCACGTTCGAGGAGCTCGAGCGCATCGTCGGCGTCTTCGCCGACCTCGGCGTCCGCCGCCTGCGCCTCACCGGCGGCGAGCCGACGGTGCGCGCCGGCTTCGTCGACCTCGTCGCGCGCCTGCGCCGCGTGCCCGGCATCGACGAGGTCGTGATGACGACGAACGGGCACCTCCTCGCCGAGCTGGCCGGCCCGCTGGCCGCGGCCGGCCTGGCC
>JAIOII010000958.1 GCA_019912685.1 Kofleriaceae bacterium | reverse complement strand
GAGCCACGCCGTGCGATCGCCGGCCTGGTCGTGCGCGGCGATCCGGCTCTGGAGCAGCCCGATCACGGCGAGGAGGACGCCGCGCGTGCGCGGGTTCTTGAAGCGCCATCCCTGCCCCGGCACGTCGGCGCCGCGGGTGAGCACGTCGACGACCTCGCTCACGCTCTCGGTCCACGCCGCGCCCTCGGCGCCGGCCTGGGCGAGGCGATCGCGCTTGCGGTTGTAGGCGTCGGCGAGCAGGTGCCACGGCGAGAGCTGCGCCACCGCGCGCCCGTCCGACGTCACCGTCGTCGTGTTGCCCTGGCGATCGGCGAGGCCGGCGCGCGGCGTGACGACGTAGCTCGCGGCCACGCGGACGATGTCCTCGTAGTCCTTGCCGTTGGCGGTGGCGCTGTTGAGGCCGGCGGCGGTCTCGTGCAGGGCGCCCATGAGCGTGCCGTCGGCGAGCATGTCGACGATGAGCGCCTCGTAGGTCTTGGCGCCCGAGCCGAACACGTATCCCGCCGCCTGGGGATCGACCGACTGGTGCGTGATCGAGTCGCGGCTCGCCCAGTGCTTGTGGAGGACGACCATCACGTCGATGAAGAGCTGCTCGCTGCCGTCGTCGGCGAACGCCTGCACGATCGGCCGGATCTGGTCGTAGAAGCTCTCGACCTCCCACACCGGCAGCGTGCCCGCGTGCTGCGCCTTGTAGAGGTCGCCCTCGCGGTCGCGCATCGGGTCGATGATGTTGGTCAGGTAGGAGGGCGTCGGATCGAGGAAGAGGACGCGGTTGAGCGCGGCGGGCGTCGGGTGCGTACGCATGCCCTCGATGCCGACCGTGTCCTCGAGGAACTCGTCGCCGCCGAAGAGGTCGATCGAGCCCTGCACGACGCCGCCCCACTGATAGTTGAAGTTGGCCTTGGGACGCGGCCGCCGGCCCTGCGAGACGCAGCCCTGCGGGGTCGCCGCGGTCGTGGTCGAGTCGAAGGCGCCGGCGTCGGTCTCGCAGATGTACTGCCCGCTCGCGTTCTTCGCGTACGCGATCGACTGGAGGTAGAACGTCGCCAGGTTGTTGACGCGGAAGAGCTGGCACTGGTTGTAGGTGCCGAGCGTGATGCCGACGAACGGGTCGACGACGCGCGCGCCCTGCTTGTTGCAGGCGACCGCGTTGTTGGAGTCGGCGATGACGTGCAGGATGCGCTGGAAGATCGAGCGGTCGAAGCCGTTGTCGGTGAGGGCGCGATCGACCGGGGTCGCGAAGCTGCCGGTCACCTGCTGCTGGGCGTTGATGTCGAAGCGGTCCTTGTACGCCATGAACTTGCGGAAGCGCTCGCCGAGCTGCGCGGTCTCGGGGCGCTCCATGGCGGCGAGGAGGCTCCGCACGAGCTGCGGGCGCGAGAGGATCTGGCGGATGACCGGGATGAGGTCGTCCCAGAGCGGCGCGTCCGGCGGGATCACCGCCTCGGGGTGGCTGTCGCCCTTGCGCGCCGCCGAGATGATCGCCTCGGCGAGCTGCGCGACCTCGGCCTCGCGCGTCGACAGGAGCACGCTGGCGAGCGCGAGCGTGTCGTTGATCGCCGGGTCGCGCAGGATCGACAGGTAGGCGAACGTCATGTCGAGCAGCGGCGAGTCGGTCGTGTCGTAGCCGCGGTACTCGAGCGTCTCGCCGTTGCCGTACGTCCGGGTCGCCGGCATGCGCGGACCGACGAGCGCCGACGCGCCGCGGGCGAGATCGAACGCGGTGCCCTTCTGCGGATCGAAGAGCTGGATGCCGTCGCGCGCGAGCGCGGCGAGCACGGTCTTGTCGAGGTCGACGTACTGGTAGAGGAGCGGCCCGGCATCGGCGGAGAGCGCGCGGCCGAGGTCGTCGCGGTACATCCACGGCGACGGCGCGGCGCCGTCGGGCAGCTCGATCGACGCGCCGGTCGCGTCGACGTACTGGCC
>JAIOII010000957.1 GCA_019912685.1 Kofleriaceae bacterium | reverse complement strand
GGCCGCGTCGCCCGCGTTGAACGCGTCGAAGCGAAGACGCTGTTCACGCGGTGGCTCGACGCGTTCAACGCGGGCGACGCGGCCGGCCTCGCGGCGTTCGGCGCGCACCTGACGCCCGAGCTCGCCAGGGACTTTCCGGGCGCCGACGAGCAGCTCGGCTTCCGGGAGCAGACCGGCGGCTTCGACGTCAAGACCACGGAGGCGTCCACGCCGCCGCGGTTCGTCGCGATCGTGAAGGAGCGTGAAGGCGACCAGTTCGCCCGCGTCGTGCTCGAGCTCGACGCGTCGAACCGCGTGCGCCACTTCGACATCAGCGTCGTGCCGGTCCCGGCGGAGTACAAGCCGGCACCGCTCTCGGAAGCCGACGCGATCGCCGCCTTGCAGGCCGAGCTCGACGCGCTCGTCGCCAAGGACCGGTTCTCCGGCGCGGTGCTCGTCGCGAAGCACGGCAAGCCGATCTTCGCGCGCGCCTACGGCATGGCCGATCGCGAGCGGAAGATCGCGAACACGCTCGAGACGCGCTTCCGCATCGGCTCGATGAACAAGATGTTCACGGCGACCGCCATCCTGAAGCTCGTGCAGGCGAAGAAGCTCGCCCTCGACGACACGGTCGGCAAGCACCTGCCGGACTACCCGAACCAGGACGTCGCGACCAAGGTGACGATCCACCACCTGCTCACGCACAGCGGCGGCACCGGCGACATCTTCGGGCCCGACTACGACGCCCGGCGTCTCGAGCTGCGCACGCTCGCCGACTACGTGAAGCTCTACGGCAGCCGCGAGCTCCTGCACGAGCCCGGTCAGGACGAGCGCTACTCGAACTACGGCTTCGTGCTGCTCGGCGTGATCATCGAGAAGGTGACCAAGAAGACCTACTACGATCACGTGCACGCGAGCATCTTCAAGCCGGCGAAGATGAGGTCGACGTCCTCGCCGTTCGAGGACAAGCCGATGGCCGGCCGCTCGATCGCGTACACCAGGCAACCCGGCGGCACGTCTCCCGCCGCGTGGACCGACGCCAAGGACACGCTGCCGATCCGCGCGACCTCCGCCGGCGGCGGCGACTCGACCGTCGGCGATCTCCTCGCGTTCGCCAGCGCGCTCACCGCGAACAAGCTCCTCGACAAGAAGCACACCGAGCTCCTGACCGCCCGCAAGACCGGCGTGCCCGAGGGCGGCTACGCCTACGGCTTCGGCACGAGCGACGTCGACGGCGTCCGCTGCATCGGTCACGGCGGCGGCGCCCCCGGCATGAACGGTGACCTGCAGATCTGCGACTCGGGCTACACCATCGTGGTGCTCGCCAACATGGATCCGCCCGCGGCCGGCCGCGTGAGCCGCTTCATCAAGGCGCGCCTGCCGGCGCCCTGACAGATCGCAGCGATCATGATGGACCGCGGTGCCCGGGGCGCTGTGAACGCTCGAGCACCGAGCGCTGCTGCGGCCGCGGTGGCGATGGTCGTTGCCGGTGGTGGGTGCTTCGTCGAGCTCGGGCTCGGCGTGACCGGAGCGGTCGGGCCACGCGTCGACAACGATCGACCCAACGTCTACTTCGTGATCGGCTCGGGCTTCCAGCTCGACGACGGCGGGCCGTACCGCTTCGCGGTCGCGACCACGTTGCAGGGGGCGCACGTCGACTACGACGAGGGCTTCTCGTCTGCGCTCGGCGGCGGGGTCAGCCTCGGATACGACCAGTGCGTTCGCACCCTCGGCCCGACGACGCAGCTCCGCGCGTCGGCGCGCGCGACCATCTGGAGCTTCGCCACCTCGATGTCCGCGCCCGGACCCGAGGCCTTCGCGCACGACGCGCGCATCCACGACGGCTTCCTCGGGGTGACCCTGGGCGTCGCATGCCACGAGTCGCGCGGCTGCGGACAGGTCTCGCTGGGCGTGCCGCTGACCTACGTGTCGAGCGATGAGACCCGCTGGGCCCTGGTCACTGGCGCCGAGATCCGGATCTCGGCGGGACAGAGCATCTGGGAGCGGCTCGACAAGAACACCAGCAGCGATCTGACCGGGCGCTGAGGGATCGTGAGACGTCCGAGGCGCCCGCCGTGGGGCCTGATCGAGAACGCGACCACGGCTGGCGCCGCCGCCGGGCTGCGGTGAGGCTATCCTCGGGCCGATGTCGTGTCCGCACCTGTACGCGCTCGAGGCCGGGCTCGAGCATGCGTTCACCGTCGACGCCTCGCGCGTGACCTTCGGGCGCGGCGCGCTCGCCGAGGTCGGCGCGCGAGGCGTCGACGGTGAACGCA
>JAIOII010000956.1 GCA_019912685.1 Kofleriaceae bacterium | reverse complement strand
TCAGCGCGGCAGCACGATGAACGGGATGCGGCCGTTCGCCTCGGCGCCGTCGCCGTTGGGGATGTACGCCATCGTCTGCGTCGCCTCGGTGTTCGTGCCGGTGTACCGGAAGACGAGCTCGTCGCCCGGCTGCTGATCGATCGCCGGGCCATCGGCCGTCACCTCGTAGGCCTGCGCCTCGTAGCCCACCGGCAGCGGATCGAAGTGGTGCTGCCACGTCGCGATCGGCACGTCGCCGCCGGCCGCCTGGCGGTGGATGAGCTCGAACGTCACGTCGACCGGGAACACGATGATCCCGTCGGCGACGAGCCGCCATTCGCCGGCCGGAACGTCATCCAGCAGCGTGAACTCGGCTTCCTGGGAGCGCCCGGCCCCCACGCCTGGTGCTCAAAAGGGCGGCGGTTCGACCGTGACCAGGCGGACCTGGATCTCCGAGCCGTCGAGCGCGAGCCAGAGCCGCGGCGGATTGGCGTTGGGCGGACCGTCGTCGCCGGGGCAGCCGGCGACGGCGAGCGCACCGACAGCGAGGAGGAGCGAGCGAGCGTTCATGGCGTGCCTTCCTTCACCTCGAAGACTGCCACGAACTGGCCGGGGATGTCGGCGACCTCGGTCACGAGCGTGTAGCCCGCCGCCTCGGCCGCGGCGATCGCCGCCGCCCGGTGATGCGCGCGGTTGGCGATCGCCAGCTTGCCGCCAGGCTTGAGCGCGGGCGCCGCCTTCTTCAGCCACGCCGTGCGGTCGTCGAAGTAATGGTCGACCTGCGCGAGCAGGATCGCGTCGTAGCGGCCGGGTTCGAGCCCTGGCTCGGTCGGCTGCACCACCCGCCCCTCGACCACGTGATCGAAGCCGGCGGCCACCATCCGGGCCTTCAGGTACTCGAGCACCGCGCCGTCGATGTCGGTGGCGACGACCTTGCCACCCGGCGTGACGGCGCGCGCGACGTGCACGGTGAGCAGCCCGGTGCCGGCGCCGATGTCGGCGACGTACTTGCCGGGCGCCAGGCCGAGCGCGCGGATGATCATCTCGGGCTGGCGGTCGCGATCGAAGAGCGCCTGATCACCCTCGTCGCCGTCACCGCCGCCGGTCGGATCCGGCGTCTTGCCGGCAGCGTTCGACGGCTCGCTCTTGCAGCCCGGAAGGGCGGCGATCGCGAAGAGGAGGCAGACGAGGACGGCTCGCACGGGCGCAGACTAGCAGCCCCGCGGCGAGCCGTCACATCGTCGGTCGTCCGGCCTGCTCGGCCCTCACATCTGGACGACGTTGACGATGCCGTTGATGTTGACGCCGCGGGCGAAGTCGCCGACGCGCCGCATGTCGCCCTTGGCGATGGCGTAGGCCACCGCGGCCGAGGCCGGCGCGGCGAGATCGCGCGAGCCGGTGCCGTTCTCGGCGCCGGTCGCCGGGTCGAAGCCGCGGACCGTGCCGTCGCGCAGGACGCCGCCGAACCAGCCCGTCTTGAGCAGGCCGTTGCCCATCACGTACATCCAGTTCGAGTCCGACGGGGTGCCGTCCGGCCAGCCGGAGCGGGCGCGCGGGTTCTTCGGCGTATCGCCGTGGATCGTGAGCACCACGTTGTCCGAGAGCTTGGTGCCCGCGCACGACGCGTCGTCGCTGGCGGCGAGGTCGCCGTAGAACCCGTCGAGGATGCGGCCGAGGGTGAGCGCCGTGTTGCGCAGGTTGTTCATGTCGTTGAACGCGCCGTGCGGATCGTCGTTCATCGCCGGCATCACGACGCTCGACGTGAGGCCCATGCGGAACGCCTTGGCCGTCACGATCAGGTTCTCGCCGAGCTCGCGCAGGTTGGTGCGGGTGCCGGCGTCGATGCCGTAGCGCTGGCGGTCGGCGTCGGTGATCGCGAGCTGGCTGGCGAGGTTGGTGCCGAGCAGCCGCGCCGCGGTCTTGGCGGTGCCGTACGCGCGCGTCTGGGTCGGGCGATTCGCCGCACGGTTGAGGGAGGCGAGCGCGGCGTAGTGGGCGTCGTAGAGGCCGGCGTCGCCGGCGTTCTCGAGCAGGCCGCCGGGCCGCGACGAGGCGCTGTCGAAGAGGCCGACGAACTGATCGGCCGAGCCGACCGCCGACGGACGCGGCGCGCCGGGCGCCGTCCCGAACGGCGTGTTGTCGATCGTGACGACCGGGATGACGGTCGGGTTCGTGACCTGGAGCGCCGCGGCCACCGCGATGAGCGAGTTGCCGCCGAGGTTGGTCGCGGTGATCGGGTCGCGGCGGTGGGTCTCGTTGCCGCCGGCCATGAACGCCGTGATCTGCTTGCCGCCGGTGAAGCCCTTGAACGGCGCCTCCGGTCCGAGCGTCAGCGGGCGGTCGGTGCCCGCCGCCAGCGTCTGCTGCCCGGGCGCGTGGAACGCGAACTGGTCGTTGCCCGCGGCGGCGACGTCGTTGTGCGGCCAGAGCAGCTGGAACCACGCGAAGCCGCCGTTGCCGGCGACGATGTGGACGCTGCGGTTGGTCGGGTGACACGCGGCGTCGGCGGCGATCGCCGTGCCGACCGTGTCCTCGAGGACCTCGTAGACCCTCCACCGCGCGAGCCCGAGGGCGGCGCCGGCGAAGAGGCTCCACTTGATGATGTCGCGACGACCGAGCTCGCGGACCTGGTGCTTCGGAGACTTCTTGAACATGGCGTGCTCCTGTTCCTTCCGGTTCTCGGTCGTCACTCGCAGGTGTGGGCGGCGGCGAGCAGCGAAGCGACGGCGATCCGCTTGCCCTTCTCGACGTCGCTCGCGCGCTCGACGGTGAGGTTGCAGAGCTCGAGGTGGCTCGCGGTCGCCGGCACGCCGAGCAGGCAGGCGATGCCGTCGGCGTTGCACTGGTTCGACGCGTTGAACATCTCGGTGCCCACGCCGGCGACGGTGCACTCGGCGCGGTTCGGCATCGCCGCGATGATCTCGGGCGCGGCCTGGACGAAGATGTCGAACATCTTCGACGCCGTCGCGGTCGACAGCTCGCGGCCCTCGCGCTGGCGCGCGGCGTAGTTCGGGGCGGCGAGCGCCTGGCTGCTCTCGCGCCAGATGCGGCCGGCCGACTGCGCCGTCGTGCTGGCGAGGTTCACGCCGCGCGACGCGAGGATGTTGCCGAGCGTGTCGTACTTGATCTTCGGACAGCTGTGGATGCGCGACGAGTAGCGCACCGGGCCTTCCTCGCGCAGCCGCTCGAGCAGCTCGAACGGGTCGAGGTTGGTGTCCGGGTGATCGTACGTGTTCTCCTCGCCGCCGGAGGCGTTGCCCTCGGGCAGCGGGTTCTCCTCGGGCAGCGGCTCCTCCTCGCCGGCGCAGCCGAGCGCGGTGGCGGCGCCGAAGAGGGCGGTGATGCCGAGGAGCAGGGGCGTCTTGGTCTTGGTCGTCATGGTGGATCTCCTGGTCCTCGGCGCCTCAGAACTTCACGAAGTCGTCGCTCGTGTACACGGCGAGGATGGCGTCCTTCATCAGCCCGCCGCTCGCCTGGAACGAGGCGACGTGGGCCTGGATCGTCTCGGGCGGCACGAGCGAGAGCGTGTCGACGATGTCGCCCTTGCCCATCGCCCAGTTCCAGTAGCGGGCGACCGCGCACTCGGCGACCTTGGCGTCGGCGGCCATCGCCTGGCCGAGCGCCGGCAGGTCGGCGGCCGGGACGCCGAAGCGCCACGCGGTGGCCTCGCCGGCGGGCAGCCAGTCCGACAGCTGCGCGTCGGGCGCGCCGTCGTTCGGCGTCTTCACCTGGATCGTGTTCTGCAGCACGCCGTCCTCGTCGAAGTTCGCGAAGAGCGGGGCCAGGTGGTTCATCGTCGCGTGGCAGTTGGCGCACACGACGGCGCTCGTGTCGTGGAAGTCGACCGTGCCGCCGTTGCCGGCGCCGGCGATCGACTCGAACGGCCACGGCGCGGTGTACGCCTGCGCGCCGCCCATCTCGACGCCCTGCTCGACGATCTCGGCCGGGTACGCCGTGCAGGCGAACGCCTCCTGCACCCAGCGCACGCGGCGGAACGCCATGTTCGAGTAGAAGTGCGCCTGCACGCCCGGGTTGGACAGGACGCCGGCGTGGGTCGTGACGCCGTTCTGGCAGTCGGCGGCGGTGAAGGTGCCGTCGGCGGCGTTGAAGGTCGGGCAGGTGCCGGTCGTCGCCGTGAACAGCTCGGAGTACGAGCGGTTCTCGACGGTGAGCTGGGCGGCGAATACCGGCGCGGTGTCGAGCATCGCCGCCTCGCCCATCTTGAAGGTGTCGCGCCAGAAGCGGACCATCTGGCCCGCGAACTCCGGCGTGTCGAGGTAGCTGCGGACGAACGACTCGTAGACCGCCTTCTGCGCGGCGACGTCGCCGGCGTCGGCGACCGCCTTCACCTCGGCGAGCGTGGGCAGCTTGCCAGTGAGGCGCAGGGACGCGATGCGGAGCGCCGCGTTGTAGTCGTACTCGCGCTCGGCGAGCTTCTGGTCCCACTCGTCGACCGGGGTGGTGCCGTCGTCGTCACCGCCGTCGTCGTCGCCGGTGGAGGTTCCGCCGGTGCAGGCCGCGCCCGCGAGGGCGGCCGCCGCGAGCACGCGCGAGAGCGTGCCGAGAGTCGAGTTCTTGCGCATGGTGTTCTCCTCGAGAGTCACGGGGCTGCCTCGGCGTTGATCCACACGAGCATCTGGGTCCGGTAGGTGGCGAAGTTCGCCGCCGGGACCTTGAACTGCGGGTGCACGTTGGGCACCGCGGGGTCGACGGAGACGATGATGCTCGACTGGTCGGGGTTGAGCTTCGACACGCGCGAGAGGATCTGCGCGCACGCGTCGGGCTGCTGCGCGTCGTCGAGCAGCTTCGACATGTCGGTCGCCGCGAGCGCAGGCGCCTGCGCGCCCGCGTGACACTGGTTCGCGCACGTCGTGAGCTGCGGGCGCGCGATCGTGGTGAACTGATCGACCGCCTTGCAGCCGCCGCCGATGATGCCGCCGTCGTCCGAGGGCGGCATGCCGTTGGCGAACGTCGCGGTCTTGAAGTGCACCGACAGCTCGCCCGACGGCGGGATGTCGACGAACACGGCCGTGCCGCCGCCGACCTGGCTGGTCGTCATCTCGGCGACGGTGAGATCGATGTCGCTGAAGCGATCGATCGGGTCGGGGATCGCCGTCGGACCGTCCCACACGACGAAGAGCGGGTGGACGAGGCGCACGCCGCCGGTGGCGGCGACGACCTCGATGCGCGAGAGGTACATGCCGGTCGCGAGCGGCTGGTAGTCGAACGTGAGCTTCGAGCCGGTGAGACCGATCGAGCCGAGGTCGACCTCGTTGGCGCCGGTGACCGGCGTGATCTTCGCGGTCTCGACGACGGGCTCGGCCTCGACGCCGGCGGCCAGCGCCTCGAGCTCGACCCACGCGGTGACCGCCGCGGCCTCGGCCGGGAGGTAGTTGACGCCGACGGTCGCGTGCGCCTGCGACGACGCGTACACCGACAGGCGGCTCGCCTGGGGATCCATCAGATCGACGAGCGCGCCGTTGTTGAAGGTGAGCACGCCCTCGCGAAGGGTCGGGTTCGGCCGCATGAACTGGGGGTTCTCGGTCGACACGTGGCAGCTCACGCACTTGGTCTGCATGGTCGGCGCGACCGTGGTGTCGAACGCCCGCGTCGCCGCCTCCAGGGGATCACCTTCCGGATCGACGATGTCTCCGGTGCACGCGACGGCGGCCACGGCCAGGGCGGCCAGAGCCGAGATGCGAAGGCGAACCATGGGGAGGTGGCGACAGAGGACGTCCAGCATCGCCTTCCGGGATCCCGGAAGTGCGCGAGAGGTCTGGAATCCCGTCAGCATGGGGCGTCAACTCAGCAACCCATGTGCCGACCCGAGGCGACGGGTAGCGAGGTGTACGATCTCTGCGCAAGTGCGCGATGAACCGGGGTTCTTGATGTCGCGCTGATGCCGGCGGTCCGGATGAGGCGCCCGGGTCCTCACCTTTTTTGGGGGGCAAACCCCCAGGCGGGGACAGATGACACCACTGGCGTGGGCACCCCTTAGTAGGCGAAGGGATTGACGCTCTCGTCGCGGTCGTCGCCGGCGGGGCGGCCGGTGGGTCGACCGCCCGCGCGCTTCTTCTCGAGCTTGATCGACGTGTCGATCGGCGCATCCGGACGGAGCACCATCTTCCCGTCCTTGTAGCCGGCGAGCTTGACGACGAGGGTGACCTCGCCGTCGCCCTGGGGGAGGGTGCCGGTGAAGGGCGTCTTGCCGAAGGGCTTGCCGTCGCGGAGGAGCGTGGCGCCGCTCGGCGTGCTCGCGATCTTCACGTCGATGGTCGCCGGTGGGGGCGGGGG
>JAIOII010000955.1 GCA_019912685.1 Kofleriaceae bacterium | reverse complement strand
CGTCGGCTACGATCCGGTCGTCGCCGACGACGATGCGGGCCCCGACGCGCCGCCCGACACGCCCGACGGCTTCGTCGCGACGCCGTGCGATCGAGCGGTGCTGATCGCGGACCTCGGCCCGCCCGCGTCGACGCCGCCGGCCCGCTACAAGGTCGACGTCGCGGCGACGGCGACGGGCATGGTCGCGGTCTACGCGCTCGGCGACGGCGCGCTCCACGCCACGGCCTGGGCCGTGGACAGCGAGGGCGGCGTCGAGCTCATCCAGACGCGCGGCCACGTGATCGACTCGATGACGGCCGACTTCGCCGTCGACGCGCTCGGCGACATGGTCGAGCTCGCCGTCGACGATCCCGACGGCAGCCGCATGGCGCTCCTCGACCTGAGCGAGTACGGCTACAGCCGCGGCGGCACCGCGTACATCGACACCAAGCGCGGCGCCGGCCACGGCTTCATCACCGCCGATCCCGAGCGCGGCCACTTCATCGTCGCGGGCCTGTTCGGGGCCGACACCTACCGCTTCACCGTCGATCACGACGGCGATCTGATCGACGGCCACCAGGCCGTGATCACCGGCGGCTCGCTCGTCCCCGAGGGCGTGGGCGCCATCCGCAGCGGCAGCGGCTACGCCGTCTTCGCCGGCACGACGAGCGAGTGCACCGTCGTGCCGTACGACGAGACCTGGACGGCCGCCGGACCGCCGCGCACGGTCGCGATGGCCTGCCACAACATGGCGCTCGCGAGCGCGCCCGCGTCGTCCAGCGTCGTCCCCGCCTGGAACTGCGACAACGACGCCGTGTGGGTGACCGCCGGCGACGTCGTCGCGGACGTGCTCCCCGCCGAGCGCGCCGTCTTCGGCGACAGCGCGATGTCCGCCTCCGACCCGCGCATCGCCGTCACCGGCGATGGCATCTGGTACGCGTACGCCGTCGCCGGCGGCCGTCTCGGCCGCACGCTCGTCGACGCCACGGGCACCTCCGTGCCCGCCGTCCCGGCCGCCGACGTCCACCAGTCCTCGCGCGTCGTCGCCCACGACCTCGTCGCGCGCCAGGACAAGGCCTTCCTCGTCTGGCTCGAGTCGGGCGCCCCCGCCGACGAGCTCTACGTCATGCGCCTCTGCCCATGAGCGGGGCGGGCGCGGCGGCGTCGAGCACCTCGCGCGCGATCGCCTCGACCTCCGCCATCGAGTGCACGTGCCGGAAGGACGCGTGCGCGTGCGCGCCGGCGAAGGGCGACGACTGCTGACCGCCGACGATCGGGAGCACCGAGCCGGGCAGGGCCTCGATCCAGTCGATCAGACCGCGCACGCGCGCAGGCGAGAGCGGCGAGCTGATGCTCACCCAGACGAGGCGCGGCGCGTGGTGCTGCACGGCCGCGTCGAACGCGACCAGCGGCGTGTCGGGGCCGAGGTTGACCGCGCGCATTCCGGCCGCCGCGGTCACCGTCGCCGCCATGAACGAGGGCAGCAGATACGGATCGCCGTCGGGCGCCCCGCCGAGGGCGGTCGGCGCTTCCTCCGGCGGATCGTGGAGCGCGCGCAGCTGCGCGAGGGCCTGCAGGCACACGTCGGTACCGCGGTGCTCGACGAAGATGCCGCCCTCGTCGTGTCGCCACAGCTCGCCGAGCCGGTACATCGCGTCCTTGATCGGGCCGTCGCACAGCTCGGCGATCGACGCGCCGGCCAGGTATCGCGACATGAGCCAGCCGCGCGCCCCGACCACGTCGCCTTCGAGCAGGTGATCGAGCAGGCGAACGGTCCCGCCGAGCCCCCGCTGCTGCGCGACGGCCACCTCGGGAAGGTCCAGGAGCTCCGGCCGCGCGATCGGCGCGCCCGTCTCGCGGATGAAGCGGACGGCCTCGGAGAGCAGGATCTTCCGGTGCCCGCCGTCGGTTCGTGATGCCTGGATCTTGCCGGCATCGACCCAGCGCTTGAGGGACGACTCACTGACGCCGAGGGCCTCGGCGAGCTCGCGGGGGGAGAGAAGGCGCATGGGGTTCGCGGCGAGGATGCCGGCCGTCACCGCCCGGTTACGCGCACTCTACATGAACGGGCCCGGCCCCCTGAGCGTTAAATCGGCCACAAATTTGCTAGTTGTTACAGGTTGTTGGGACGGACCGTCGAATGCTCACCTTGACATGAACGAAAAACCGTCCATCATGACCGGCATGAACGAAATGACCGGTAAATCGTCCACGGGCATGGGCACGAGCTTCACGGCGGAAGATCGCGGGTTCGTCTACGCGGTGGCTCGACGCTTCGTGCGCGCCCCCGAGGACGCCGAGGACATCACGCAGGAAGCGCTGCTCCTCGCGTACCGGTACCGCGACGCGTTCCGCGGCGACGCGCGCTACCGCACCTGGCTCTATCGCATCACGACGCGCGCCGCGCTCACGTACCTCCGTCGCACCGGGCGGTCGCGCGTGCGCGTCGGCGCCGAGGCCGACGTGAGCAGCCGGCCCGTCGTCGACGACGCCGCGACCCCGGAGTCGATGCTCGCGGACGACCAGACCCGCCGGCTCGTCCGCCGCGCGCTCGACGATCTCGAGCCGAAGTATCGCGACATCCTCGTCGTGCGCGCCGAGAGGAGCGAGGCCGAGGCCGCCGCTTTCCTCGGCATCAGCGTCTCGAACGTGAAGATCCGCGCGCACCGCGCGCGCAAGCGCCTCAAGGAGGCGCTCGACGAGCTCGCGCCCGAGGCGCTGCTGTCGGCGGCCTGAGACCGTCGAGGGCTACCGGGTCTCGCGGGCCTGCTCGTCGAGGAGCCACGTCGGCGACTCGAACACGTCCTCGAAGAGCGACGCCTTCGGCGGCGGGCCGATCTGCTCCTGTCGGGTGATCGCCTCGCGGACGCGGGCCTCGATCGTGGCGGCGAGCTCGTCGGACTCGCCGGGAGCGAGCCAGCCGTGCTGCTCGAGGAGGGTGCGCATGCGGCGGAGCGGATCCTTGCGGGTCTTCCACACCTCGGTCACCGACTCGTCGCGGTAGCGGGTCGGGTCGTCGGAGGAGGAGTGAGCGGAGACCCGGTAGGTGAGCAGCTCCAT
Source organism: Kofleriaceae bacterium (assembly GCA_019912685.1). Taxonomy (GTDB): domain Bacteria; phylum Myxococcota_A; class Polyangia; order Haliangiales; family Haliangiaceae; genus UBA2376. The sequence goes on along the minus strand of JAIOII010000955.1, from coordinate 1,692 downwards.
GAACGTCGGGCCGCCGCCCGAGCGGGCGCGCGCGGCGGCGCGCGAGGTGGCGTCGAAGACGGCGAGGACGTCGTTGCCGTCGACGCGCATCGGCGGGACGCCGTACCCGAGCGCCTTCAAGGCGATCGTGTCGGCGGCGGTCTGTCCCATCCCGGGCGTCGAGATCGCCCACTGGTTGTTCTGGCAGATGAGGACGACCGGCGCGCGCGTCACGCCCGCGAAGTTGATCGCGACGTGGAAGTCGCCCTCGGAGGTGCCGCCGTCGCCCATGTAGCCGAAGGCGCAGCGGTCGTCGTGGCCGAGGATCTTCATGCCCATCGCGACGCCGACCGCGTGCGGAATCTGCGTCGAGACGCACGACGACATGACGACGTAGTTGCTCGCGCGGTCGCACGGATGACACGGCATCTGCCGGCCCTTCGACGGGTCGGCGGCGTTGCCGAAGATCTGCGCGATGAAGCTGTCGAGCGTCATGCCGCGGAAGTGGCCGACGCCCCATTCGCGCAAGGCCGGGATGACCCAGTCGTCGGGGAGCGACGCGGCGGCCGAGCCGACGACGGCGGCCTCCTGGCCCTCGGCGCCGCCGTAGAACCCGATGCGGCCCTGGCGCTGGAGCGCCATCATGCGCGTGTCGGTCACGCGGATCGTCAGCATCCCGTCGTAGAGGCGTCGGGCCAGCGCGCGATCGAGCCAGGGCACCTCGGCGACGAGCGCCCCGTCCTCGCGCAGGAGCTGGTAGAGGCCACGCGCGCGGCTCTCGTCGTCGCCGTCGAAATATAGTTCCGGTCCGGCGCCGGTCGAGGTCATCACCGGCGCCACCATGTTCAGACCATCTCCATGAACATGGTCGTCGGATCTTCCAGGAGCGTCTTCACGTCCTGGAGGAACATCGCGCCGTCCCAGCCGTCGGCCAGGCGGTGATCCACCGAGATCGACAGGTTCATCAGGTGGCGCGCCACGATCTGGCCGTTGCGCACCGCCGGCCGCTCCTCGATCTTGTGCACGCCGACGATCGCCACCTCGGGGAAGTTGATGATCGGCGTCGCCATCACGCCGCCCAGCTTGCCGAGCGACGAGATCGTGAACGTCGAGCCGACCAGGTCGTCACGGGTCGCGGTGCCGCTGCGCACCGCCTCGCCGAGCCGGTCGATCTCGCGGGCGACGTCGAAGATCGACCGCCGGTCCGCATCCCGGACGACCGAGACCGCCAGACCCTGCGGGCCCTGGGCCGCGATCCCGACGTGGTAGTACTTCTTGCGCACGATCTCCTGCGTCGCCTCGTCGAGCGACGCGTTGAGCATCGGCCACTTCTTCAGGCCGGCCACGACCGCCTTCACGATGAACGGCAGGTAGGTCAGCTTGACGCCGCGCTCCTGCGCCCGCGCCCGCGCCCGCTCGCGCACGGCGACGAGCTCGGTCATGTCGACCTCCTCGACGTACGTGAAGTGCGCCGCCGTGTGCACCGCGCGCGTCATCGTGTCGGCGATGCGCTTGCGGATGCCGCGCAGCGGGATGCGCTCCTCGTCGCCGCCCTTCGCGATGGCCTGCGGCGCGTACGCCCGGGCCGGCACCATCGCGTGCCCGGCGTCGGCCGGCGCGGGGCCACCCGCCGCCGTGCGCTTCACGTCCTCCGACGTGATGCGCCCGCGCTTGCCGGTCGGCTGCACGCTCCCGAGGTCGACGCCCATCTGC